>JBGRQB010000153.1:0-9962 GCA_041725875.1 Rhodothermaceae bacterium | reverse complement strand
CCTCGCCGCCTTCATTTGCTATTTCAACAGAAGAAGTTGTTGTTTGTGTTGCCAGACTAGCATTTTCAGCTGTTTGAATAACTGTCTGAGTCATCTGCTCAACTGCAGTCGCAACTTCGTGTGACTGTGCACTTTGTTCTTCAGCGCCAGCAGCCATTTCTTCGGCACTTGAAGAAATTTCATTTGTGGCACTTGCTGTAGCTTCAACTGCTTCTGAAATAGTAGAAATAAGATTAGTTAAAGAATCATTCATTGAGTTAATTGTATTTTTAAGCTTCTGATGATCCCCTTTATAATTTCCTGTTATTCTGCTACGGAAGTCGCCCTGAGCAATTAATTCAAGGTTACTGATTGAATCGTTAATCGGTTCGATAACAGCATCGAGTGTCTGGTTAAGACCTACAACAATTTCTTTGTAACCACCTTCGAACAAGTCAGGATTTCCTCTTGAAGAAAGTTTTCCGTTAACAGCAGCATCAACAAGTTGCTGAATTTCGCTGTGAAGATTTTGAAGTGAATCTATAATACTTATTAATCCCGGAGCCACCTGATCAACCTCACTCATCATCTGAACTTCCTGATTCAGATCACCTTTGGCAACTTTGCTCATTCTGTCGGCAAAACCGGTAAGAGTTTCAACAAATGTATCAACCGATCTGGAAATATCACCTATTTCATCAAATGAACTATCATTGGCTCTTTCTCTTAAGTTACCTTTTGACAATTCGTCCATCACATCTTTTATTTTGCCAATTCTGTTGATAACAGAGTTTACAAAGAAATAGATAACAAATGAAATTAGAATTAATGCCAAGACACTTATTATATTTGCAGTAAATATACTGGAGTTCATTCCGGCGTAAACTTCGTCAAGTCCTACAGCAATAGGAATACTCCAGGTTTGTCCTGTATCACCAACTTTTACAGGCACTACCTGAAAAGTTGTTTCACTCTCAAACAGATCAACATATTTTGTATATCTTGCAACTGTACCATTTTTAACAGCATCTAAAAGCTGTCCCATATACTCGCCATTTATATCGCCTTCAACTTCACTTACTTTTTTACCAACTCTGTTTTTATCAACGTGAGCAATTATAAACTCTTTATTTGTAAACAAAGCTGTAGCGGTTTTTTTGTATGGCTTGATTGATTCAATTATTGACTGAAGCTTATCAAGTGCGATATCAATACAAACAGCACCAACAACATTTCCGTTTTTCTTAACAGGAACTGAGTAGGTTACCATATGAATTTCTTTACCGCCAACATTATATTTGTATGGTTCAGTTATCGCATCGTGTCCTGTATTACGTGCTATCAGGTAATAATCACCTGCACCGGGAACCGTATAATCCTTTAATGCTTCCATCTTTATTTCGCCGTTGCTTCTGAACCAGTAAGGAATAAATCGTCCCGTATGATCGTGATCTTTTTTATTTCTCCAGAAATCATCCCTGCCGTCAAGAGCATTTGGTTCCCAACAAGAACCAATTCCCACTAAAGTAGGATATTTTCTTAACATATTTTCAATTAAATCGTTTAATACTCTTCTTCTGTTGTTTTTATCTATTGAATCGAATTTTTCAAATACAATTGCAAGATCTTTTGCAGCAGAAATATTTGCATCCAGTAATTCTTTAACTTTACTGGCATTATTAACGCAAATTTCATCAATCATTTTCTGTGTTGCTTCTGTGGTATTTGCCTGCCAGGATAATTCAATATAAACGGTGATAGACAAAATTGTTATAAAAATTAATGATATTGTACCACCAATTATTTTTGGTTTAAGCTTTAACTTTTGCAGCCACATAACGACTCCTAATTTTTTCAATGGATTTTCTCGTTCTTTTGAATCAATCTGTTTTTAGAATAATTGATTCTCCATACAGAATTTTCAAATTAAGGGAAATGGTACCGGATAAGGTATGTTTGCTTTAATTTTATTTATCTAAAAATGAATTCGTATTCATTTAAATTATATTAAATTGAATCCTGATTTATACGATGTTAAATTATCGGATAAAATCTTAAATATTAAATCCAACTAGTTGCAAATTCCTTCTGCTGATTAATTTTAACCCGGCTTATCTACCCAATTAAACTGTTTGTTCGACTCGAAAATTGATAAAATCTACAATAAAATTAAAGTGCTATTTTAAATAATTAGATATTTTTTTCTCCATATTTTCTTTGATTTCCTACTAAAAACGTAGGTTTTAATAAAAAATGGAGATTTTATCACCTGAAGAAATAAAGTCAAAAAACCATTTTACAATCCTAAAATTTAGGCGTTTTCACTCCCTATTCTTTGTAATTAAGGAAACCAATCTGAGAATGACTAATTTTCTGTTTTTTACCTCAAATTTTCCGGGGAATTTATTTTTGCAAAAAATTGTCAAACCACTAAAAGATTAAGTTAAAATAAATTTTAATAATAATGAGTTCTCTTATACTTTCATTTTTTGCCCGATCACTTTTAAAAGATAATTTATCCAATTATTCTTATTTTGGGAACTGAATTGATAATTATAATTACAGATAAATGCCTGAATCTTTTTACTTAATTTTCCTCACATTAGGATTTTTTATTGGAATAATTTCACTTTCCAAAACCAGACGAAGTTTTGCAAACACTTTGTTTTCAATTCTTATATTTATTATTTCAGCCGAGCTTTTAAGAAAATATCTTCTTTCCGAAGGTTATTCAACCCTCTCTTATTTATTATCAATTTTGTCTGTCTCGGCTCAGGCTTTGTGGGGACCCGGAATTTATCTCTACACTTCTGCACTAATTGGTGAAAAGTCAAATTTCAGTTCAAAGGAGTTTAAATATTTTCATCATTTTTTAACTTCATTTTTGATACTTGCAGTTATTAAACTCTCCAACGTTAATTTTGCAGATTCACAATCTGATCCTTCAACATACGGTTTAACTTCTCTTGTATTAATTGTTGTAGTACGATTTGGGATTCTGCTTTCAGGAATAGTTTATACAATCAGAGCAATAATTTTATTAAGAAAGTATCAGCAGCAAATAAAAGAATTTTATTCTCATATTGAAAAATTCAAATTTCTCTGGATTAAACATTTTCTTGTTTCTTCCCTTTTATTTTTCTCACTGGTCTTTGTCATTCCTTTTCTCGGAATAGAAACCATTTTCTTTTCCGATTATTTTCTGGCAATTATAATTCTGATTTCTGCGCTTTACGTTGTACGTCAGCCTCAAATTTTTGAACCTATATCAGTCTTGTTACCAGAATCTGTTGAAGATAAATCAAAAGATGAGTTTTCAAAAAAAGGAATTAATCAAAAAGAGAGCGAAACCATTTACAAAAAGCTGCTCCTTTTTATGGAACAGGAAAAACCTTATCTGGATGATTCATTAAAAATTGGCGATCTGGCAAAAATGATGGATATTCCTGCACATCATTTATCATTTGCAATTAACCAGTACAGCAAATTAAACTTTTACCGATTTATTAACGGCTACCGGATTGAAGAGGTAAAAAGAAAAATGTCGGATGCGAAAAATATTTTAACAACAGCTTATGAATGCGGATTTAAATCCAAGTCAGCATTTAACAGAATTTTCAAAGAGATAAACGGCTGTACACCTTCGGAATATAAAAGAAGAATTTCAGATTTGAAGTAAACTGACCGAAAACATTTTCGGCCAATTTATTTTATCTCTACATCTTTTGTGATTTTTTATAACCAGATTTAGCTGCTCGTCTGTAAATCGGATTTCCCGGTATAATAAATAACTTACTTAGCGCGACCAGCATTTTCCCTGCAAGTTCCGGTGACCCGACTCCAAAAACAGGATTTGGACTATATTCCAGAATTTCATTTTCAATCCACGCTGCAACTTCTTTTCCGTAAATGTTTGATACAACAATAAGAGCAGCTTCATAAGAACCGATTATGGGCCCGGCAGTAAATATTTTTCCGTCAATTTCCACCTCTTTTCTGCTCGGCGTTGCTCCAACACAAGAAACCAGGTTTGTCATATGAAAATTGGAAGCAGCATTTTTTCCCTTGAGCAAGCCTGCTCCACCTATAACAAAAACGCCTGCACAAATACCTAAAATTGCAGTTGCATTCTTTTCCTGCTTTTTAAGAAACCTGATAGTTTCCTCATCAGCGCTTACTCCCGGCTGTACAGCTCCAACTATAATAATATCCATCTGAGGACATTCTTCAAATGCTGTATCGGAATAAATTGAGGGACTAAGCAAACCATTTGCCTTTCCTTTCTTTTTCCATACATAATGAACTTCGGCTCCGGGGATAGATCCTAATACATCAACGGCTCCCATTGCATCGGGAACAAACATATGAGGAGGACTCAAAACTGCTATTTTAAGAGATTTCTTTTTTTCTACAAGTTTTTCAACAATCTCTTTGCTGTAAGGAACCGAAGAAAATCGCTTATGCGGATTATACTCCTGAGTCAGTTCCCACAAACGTGCAATTTTCTCCCCCGAGATTTCACTAAAAACCTTAAAGGCTGATTCTATTGCTCCTGTTGAAGGACCGGAAGTATAAAATTTTCCGTCAACAACGGGTTTATTTTCGTTAACCGGAATTGCTCCAAACTCTCTCATCTTTTCCAAATTTGATCTATCTGAAGTTGCTCTTTTTCCTTTTAACAATCCGGCTTTTGCCAGCAAAGTTACTCCGTTGGAAATTCCGATAACATACTTTGCTTCCCGTGCTTTTCTTTTTACAAAATCTGTTAACTTAGAATTATCATAGGATGAATCGAGAGATTCTCCCACAACAAGCACATCCAGTTTAGGACAATTTTCAAAATTTGTATCGGCACACACCTGAAAGTTTGATCTTCCCAGAATGCAGGTTTCCTTTTCCGCGACAAGAAACACTTTATTTCTGATTGCACCTCCAAGAATAGGATACAATCCTACAACATCTGCTGCTCTGAATCCGGGAGTTAAAATGAATCCGATTTTATTCTTTTTTAATAAACGCATTTAATCTCCAAATTATATTGTACAAAATCTTGCCTGAACATCGACAGGCTCAGAAATAGTTCCAATAGAGTGAAAAACTGCGTTTTAATCGTCCCGTTTTTTAAGCTGGCACTTTAATTTCCAGAGAAACAGTTATTCTACAAAGATTTTGAGAAAAAAGAATCCTGATAAAATCAGGATTCTGCTTCACAAAGAATGGATCTGAACCAACCACTTTTAATACAGATTTATAATAAGTGAGTTATTTGCTATTTCGTAATCGTAGGATTTAACAGATTTTTTTGTCAGAAAACCACTTGGGTTCCCCTCCGGATCGAAGCGGGTATTTCCGAGTGAAGAGCAACAAAAGTTATTTTGATAAGGATCATATTTAAGAGCTTTGTTTCTGTGGGTACAATATCCGGCAATAACTGAAAATTCGGAGGAAGATGTTCTGGCAACCAATATCTTCTTTTCCAGCATATCGTTTTCAATTAAAACAGAATCACCTGCACTTGCAAGCAAATCAGCATTGGCAAGATCAACAACAAGCAGATTTCCCTGAATTTCATATTTATCTTCCGTAAGAACCGGAGCCTGATTTACATAAGTAAAAATTGATTTAACAGGACTCGTAATTTTAATTTTTTCGTTTTGCATATTCTCTCGTTTGTTAGTTATACAAATATATATGCCCAATAAATTGCTGCAATCTGAACCGGGAGTCTTAATATCCAGAGAAAAGCTACCGAAATTTTGAATTTTTCAGCCCACTGATAAATTTGGACGATATTTGCCGGAAAAACAGCTACAAGAAATATCATTAACACAATGGCTGTAAGTGATCTGGTTTCCTGAAAAAGAAACCCGACGGCAATTAAAATTTCTGCAACTCCCGAGATATAAGTTATCATTCTGGGATTTGGTAAAAATTTTGGAACTATATTATCATAAAACTTCGGGTTTAGAAAATGGGTCATTCCGATAAGACCATAAAAGATAATTAATCCGTAAAGTGATATATCATACATAAAACCCCCTCTATTTTTCTTTTACTTTTTGCCATTCCTGAGTTGCGTGAAACCATCCAAGGTATCCTCTTACAAACAAAACATCCCCTTCACGCCAGAGTTTTCCGTCATATACTTCCTTTTTCTTTGGACTGAACAACGCATCATCGCCTGCCCATTCTCCGTCACCATCATCCTCAAAACCATTGATGATAACTAATCCGACTATCGGCTGATTTTTCCAGGGCTCCGGACATTCATCACAGATAAGTTTTTCCGGGTTTTCTTTATTCAGAACCTCAACTATCTTTCCGTAGATTTTGCCATCTTTTTTGTAAATCTCAACAATTGATTTAGCTTCTCCTGTTTCGTGGTCTATTGTTTTCCATTTTCCTGTTACATCTTGAGCGAATAGAAAATTAATTAGTATTCCGAATATTATGATTGCTACAGGTTTCATTATTTTCTCCTGAATTAAACCGGGAAATTTGTGAGTCGTTTATTGTAGTCGCAATATAAGCTCCGCGGAATATATTTTCAAGGATTTTTTATACCCGTTATCAATTAATGATTATTTAAAAATAAAAATCCCGACTAACGTCATGATTTTATATCTAATTTAAAAGAATTTGCTTAATGAGCTTTTGTAAGTACTACCCTCTGTACATTTAGAACCGAGTAATTTATAACTTCCTTTTGATCACTTTTAATTTTTCTTCCCGAAGTAACTTCAAAAATTAAATTCTCTCCGGCAAGTTCGTAAGTTGCAGTAAGTAAAATGTTTTGAGTCTCAAAAACAGAATAGAGTTTATTTCCAAAAAGATAATCATATAATTCAATATTGTTTTTTTCATCAAGTATATATCTGTTTGGAGTTTCTTTATCTACCTTTATAAGATAATCTTTTGTCATTGCCATTTTTTCTGATAAGTATTCAGTCTTCCAGATCCAGCTGTTTTTTTCTTCTGCGGCTTTTACCGTAAACTTAATATCAACACTGTCTCTTATAACTCCCCTGTTGTACATGTACATTGTTCCTTGCCAGATACCTTCACATTTTTCAGGAAAGTGTTTTTGAGCAAAAATATTTTGCAGACACACCAATGAACAAACAATAAAAACTAATAACTTAAATTTTTCGAGTTTCATTTTATCTCCGTTTTTTTTCAAAAAGAAGATAAACTAAACAGTTTTTTTTATCAACTTATCAGGATAAGAATTTCACACAAAATCCCGGACAAGCCGGGATTTTATTTTACTATTCGGGAATCCGGAATTTACTCCCGGAATTTGAAGACGCTATATAAGCGGAAATTTATGGAGTAAATGGTTCATTCGGACCTTCAGTCAATCTGTTGATAGATTTCAGAAGTTCTTTTTTTACCAATTCTGAGTTTTCAGTTATTAAAGTCTGCTTCAAACGTTCCAGAATCAAATCTTTTTTCTCTGAATAATAGAACCATCCAAGAGCTTCAACAAGATAGACTTTAATTTTTTCTTCAACATCTTTATTGTCAATTATGTCATTCACTGCCGGATAGGAATTAACGAAATTGTAGTTTCTTAAAGTCCGACAGGCAAAAAGTCTTTTCCTTAATTTGATATCTTTATTTGTAACTTTTTCAATTATATCTTCTCTTAACCATTTAGTATTTTTCTTGAAAATGTATGAATAGTACTTTTCAACTTTTTCATCTTTGGAATACTCAGGCAGATTGTTATAGTAATCAAAGAATATTTTTTTTGCTTTAACTGAATCTGATAATGTCAGAGCCGATTTTGAATTAAATGAAACTCTTTTACATTCTTCTGTAAAAAGATTTTTAACCAGGGCAGGAATAAATTCTTCTCCTCCCATTTTTCCCATTATCTTTGAAGCAACTCTTCTTATGTATGAATCGTTATCAGCAATTGCCAATGGCAAAAAGTTTCTTAACTCATTTTGGAAATGTTTTGCAATGATGTAAAAACAGTGTCTTCTTACAAGCACAGAACTTTCATTTTTATAAATATTTTTCAAAGTAGTAAAAGATTTATTTCCTGTTTGAAAATACATTTCTATTGAAAGCGCTTTGATACGGAGATCATTATGAGAGATTAGTTTTTCCCAAAACTCATTGTCATTTCTTTTTGAAACAATAGCATCGGCAATCTCTTTATTACCTGCTGATTCAAATGCAAATGTAGGATCACCAATTATATGATTTTCAAGGTAATTAACGAAAAGATGTCTTCGACCTACTGACACACCCAGATCGAGCAGACCTAAAAACTTATTCGCCCAAACATCCTGCAAAACATTAACACTATTTGCAGTTGATGAAATCACATTACCATTATCAAAAATGTATCTGCCGGAAATATAATTTTCGTTCTGGAATGAGCCGTTAAAACATTGATTGAACATTATAAATTTCACTTTCGGATCAAATGTTTTGAGATCTTCTGAATAAAGATCAAGCGAATATGCAAGAAGTGAATCCGCTGTTTTTACAGAATCGGAAAAGGTTCCGTCAAACCAGTTTTCAGGAACACCGTAATTTTTGATATAGTAATTTTTTGTTTTCTCTAAATCCTTTTTCCTTCTTTTTGCACTTCTTAATTTGTGACGCAAAAACAGTTTAATATCTTCAACTTCTGCTTTCGCTGACATTGGAGTCGGATATTCAATTAAATATTGTGTGTCAGGTGCACCGTGTGCATTAAAAAGAGCTATATCAAGTTCAGGATTTTCAAGCTCACGCATAATGATAGTTTTCATTTTGGTTGACATACTTGCAAACAAATTTTTGAATTTCCCTTTATTTTTGAAGAGGTTTGGATATTGTTCTTTAGAATAGAGATAATCATCACTCCACGCAGTAAGCGACTCGGAAATGTAACCGTGTCCGGTAAACATCAGCATATTTTTTAGAGTTGATTTTACTTTTTTATAAGCAACAACTTTTTTAAGATATTTTTTAATCAGAGAATATTTTTCATTACTATTTACCGGAGCTTTTATTCTTCCTGAATAAATTTCTTTTTTTATTTTTTGTGGCGATTGTGGCAACAAGGAATAGTAGTAACAATTTGTATGTGTTGTATTTCTTTCAAGAAACTCAAATTGTAAATCAAAGTCTTCGTAAAATCTGTCGGACGGAACTGACGAATGATGAAAATTTCCCCGACTTTGATCTTTCTTGTATGCAGATGTAAGATGCTGTGCATCTCTTATCATCGGGATAGGAATATCTCCGACAAACACTGCCCCTTCAATTGAAGGGGCAGCTTTGTATAATTTTTCAAGTCTGTTTCTGATTTCCGTTGGGTTTTCTTTTTCAACAGTTAAAATGAAACAGGAAATATTTTCACTTTCAATTGCATCTCTGTAACTTAATATTTCAGGATTACAATTTTCAAAAGTTGTTTTATCTGTTACAATTACAAATGCCGTTGAATGTTTTTTGACTGCATCAATTATTTCGATACCGGCATTTATTTTAACTGCAACAAGTAATATCAGAATTATTGTTAATTTATTCATCAGATTTCTTCTACTTAATTAATAACATTCTTTTGGTATCGCTGTATGATCCGGCTTTGATTTTATAAAAGTAAACTCCGCTTGCCAGATTAGCAGCATCAAAATTAATTTTATAATTTCCGCTTTTTTGAATCTTGTTTACTAATGTGGCAACCTTTTTGCCCAACACATTATATACTGTAAGAGTTACAAATGATTCTTCCGGAATTATATATTCAATTGTTGTAGTCGGGTTAAACGGATTAGGATAATTTTGATTTATTGAATAACCTGTAATAATATTATTTATCTTATCATCAATTGATGTAAGAAGCATTTTATTTGCGGAAATTTTACCTTTATAATGTCCGGCAAAAATTCTGTTGTCTGATGTAATTTGTAACTGGGAGATTGAATTTACATCTGTCATTGTAGAATCAACTTTCCAGTTAACACCATAATCTGATG
>JBGRQB010000152.1:0-10157 GCA_041725875.1 Rhodothermaceae bacterium | reverse complement strand
GTACTCGCAATACTTTGGGACTTTTATTATGTGATTATATTTAAAATTGCTTTTATATCATTTAAAGTCGCAGGTGATATTTTTCCTATCTTATTTGTGAATCTCTTTTTATCTATTGAACGAATGTGCATACAATCAATTGATGAGTCTTTTGTGAGGTTATTTTGCTTATCTATTTTTAAGGGAATCATCCAGATAAATTTATCGTGACTATCTTTTCTTTCTGTAATTGGAACCACAATTCTTAAATCTGATGAATTTAATACATTCTTTGATATTACTACAACAGGTCTTGATTTGTTCTTTTCTGCCCCGATTGTTGAATCAAGATTAACATACCATATTTCAGTTTGTTTAGGATTAGAAGTCGTCAATATCTTCCTCCAAAAAGTCGTTTAATTCAGTATTATTTTTGTAGTAATCAATTGAATCTTCTATCTGCTTAGCTAATATTTGTTCTTGTTTTTCTTTAGATAATAATAAAAATTGTTGAACAGCAGATAAATCCCTCTCAGATTCATCACCAACTATAATGTTATATTTTTCTTCAGCTTCTGATCTACTCAAAACTCCCTCCGAAACTGCTCTTTTAACTAGAATAGATATTAATCCAGGATTTTCTTTGTCCAAAGTATCAGGTTCTTTTTTCTTTAATCCTGCTTTGGATATCATCATAAAATAATTTTTATAATAATTTTGTGAAATAATTTCCAAATCTTTCAGTCTATACAAGATAGCTTGGATTGATGCACCGAAATATCTTTTATAGGTTCGTAATTCATCAAATGAAATGTGTGTTCTTTTGTCACCAACAATAGTTCTCACTTCATCTTCAGGTAACAATAAAGCAGATGCAAATCTATTTGCTAAATTTTCATTAAAGTTCTGATCTTCATTATAAAACATAATATGTCCAAGTTCATGAGCCAGACTAAATCTCTGTCTTTCACCATCATGATTTGTATTGTATGTAGATAATGCTGTTAAAACATTGTCTTCATTATCTTCTAGCAAAATTGAATATCCACTAAATGAATCTTTTTCATCCACAGGAGCAACAAAATACCCATTGTTTTCTATTATTTGGACAAGATTATTTATTGGATTCTTTCCTAAATTCCATTTATCTCTAATAGAATATGCTTCTTCTTCGGCTGCATTCATAGAGGAAATCTCTTTGTGTTTATGTTTAGATAATCCAAACTGTTTTGGTAAAATTCGCTCATATAACCATGCCTTTTTTTCTAATTGAGTTTCAGCAAAACTTTGTATTCTATCTTTATCTGAAACTGACAAAGATGCAAGTTTCCTGAAATACAAAGGTTTAATTTTGTATTCAGTTGGCGTAATTAATAAATATGGATCAACATCCAATGCACTTGCGATAAACTCAATCATCGTTGGTTTTGGTGATATTATTTCACGCTCATATTTTGACAATGCAACTTTTGAAATTTTGCCACCTACATCTTTTATCGCTTCAGCTAAACGATCGAGAGACCAACCTTTTGCTTGACGATATACTTTTATTTTTCTTCCAATCATCTCCAACCTCACCTAAGTTAACAAACTTACCTAATTATTAAGATTTGTGAACTTCTATATTTAAATATAAACTTTTAAAATGAAATGTCAACTTTTTATTATCTATATAATAAATTAATCCACTTTTTGTCACAAAATTGTCACACACTTTATAATTTTGTACTCATAACTTATTTAATTACAACAACTTAAAAAAAATATATTTCTTCTACAAATATAGAGGGAAGGCAAAAGATTAAATATAAACTAAAATAAAACCCCCGACTCAAAGCCGGGGGGTGAATTTATTTTAGTTCTCTTTTTTTGATGATGTAGTAGACGGTTGGTATTACCAGCAGACTCAAAAATGTTGCTGTTAATAACCCGCCTAAAATTACAATTGCCATCGGACTCTGAATTTCGTTACCTGCAAGATCGCCTGCATAAGCAAGCGGAGTAAGTGCAAGTCCGGTAGTAAGGGCAGTCATAAGAATAGGATTAAGTCTGTCAAGAGATCCCTGAATTGTTGTTTCAAGAAGTGGTTTTCCTGATGCAAGGAGTGCCTGGTATCTGGCAATAAGAAGGATACCGTTTCTGGTTGCAATTCCGAACAGCGATATAAAACCGATAAGTGCTGCAATGGTAATAACGCCTGATGTGAAGTAAACAAAAAATACACCACCTATTAAAGCAAGAGGAAGGTTCAGCAAAATAATAAGTGAAAGTTTCAGGTTTTTAAACTCTTGAAACAGAAGAATAAAAATTACAAAGATTGCCATAATTGAACTTAACATTAATTGTCGCGAAGCTTTTTCCTCACTTTCAAAAAGTCCGCCATATTCAACTCTGTAACCTTCTTCCATTTTAACTTTTTCAGCTATATTGTTTTGTACATCATTAACCACACTGCGTAAATCGCGTCCGGCAACATTTGCAGAAACCACAACTTTACGCTGTACATTTTCACGGTTTACTGTAAAAGGTCCACTAATTGATTTAATATCTGCCACAAACTCAAGTGGGACTTTGGTTCCGTCGTGAGTATCAATTAGAGCATTCTTGATTGCTTCAAGTGAACTTCTTTGTTCTTCTGCAAAACGTAAAATCAGGTCGTAACTTTTTTGTCCTTCGTAAACCTGACCAACTTTTTCACCTGCCAGAGCTATATCAACAAACTCGGTAAATTCTTTAAGTGTAATTCCATATTTGGCAAGCATTTCGCGACGAGCTTTTATTTTGATATGAGGAATTTCAATTTGCTGCTGTACGTTTACGTCTACAAGTCCCTCAATACCCTGAACCGCAGCTTTAATTCTGTTTCCGTAAGTAAACATTTTATTTAAATCTTTACCAAAGAGTTTTATTGCAATATTTGCTCTTGTACCTGAAAGCATATGATCTATACGGTGAGAAATTGGCTGACCAATAGTAATCATTGCTCCCGGAACAATTTGTAACCTGCCGCGCAGATCATCCAGAAATTCTTCTTTTGATCTTTCCGTAAGAGTAAATGGTGCATCAATTTCAGCAGCATTAACACTTTGTACATGTTCGTCAAGTTCTGAGCGACCGGTTCTTCTTGCGGTTACACTTATTTCAGGCATTGATAGTAAAACTTCTTCAACAAGATTACCTGTTTTGTTTGCTTCGTCAATAGAACTTCCCGGAGGATTTGCAACTGCAATTGTGAGAGCACCTTCATTAAATTCCGGAAGGAAACTTCTTCCCAGATTTCCAAGAACAAAGAGTGTTATGATAAACAGACCCAGACTTACTGCAATTACAACTTTAGGAAAGTTGATAATTTTGGTAAGTGATGTTTTATAAATGTTTGAAAACATTCTGGCAACAAAAGGTTCTTTTTCTTTTTTAGTAAGAAGTTTTTCGTTGTTAAAGAAGAAACTGCTTAACACCGGAGTTGTTGTAAGTGCAACAATAAGTGATGTTAAAACAGAAACAATAAATGCAATTCCAAGCGGATAAAGTAATCGGCCTTCCATTCCGCTAAGGAAGAAGAGAGGAATAAATGCAACAATAATTATAAGAGTCGCGTTCAAAATAGAAGCTCTGATTTCCACTGATGCATCGTAAACAACTTTAAGAATATTTTTTCTTTCACTTTCAGGCAGTTTTGCATTGCGGCGTAAATGTTTGAAAACATTTTCAACATCGATGATTGCATCATCAACCAGAACGCCTATTGCAATTGCGAGTCCGCCCAGACTCATAGTATTAATTGTAAAGCCAAGCAGATGCAGAATAATAATTGATACAAGCAGTGAAAGAGGAATTGCAAGAAGTGAAATAAGTGTTGCTCTGTAGTTCATAAGAAATACAAACAATACAAGTATTACAAAAATAATTCCTTCAATTAAAGTTTTTTGCAGATTGTTTATTGAAGCTTCAATAAATTTTGCCTGACGGAAAATGTGTGTGTTAAAAGTGATATTTCCCGGTAGTGAGCTGACCATATTACTTATTGCATCATCAATACGTTTTGTAAGTTCAAGTGTGTTGGCTTCCGGCTGTTTTTGTACAGTCATAATAATTGCCGGTTTTGCATTTGAAGAACCATCACCAATTTTTTGTGAAGGTGCAATTTTTACATTTGCAACATCACCAATTTTGATTGGCACATCGTCAACAACTTTTACAACCGTGTTTGCAATATCATTTACATCTGTTGTGCGCCCTTCGGCTCTGATAAGATATTGATTACCATATTCATTTATAAATCCGCCGGAAGCATTAAGGTTAGATCCTTCTGAAGCTTTTTTTAATTCTTCAAGCGTGATGTTGTAATACTTCATTTTTTCAGGTGAAGCCAGAATTTGATATTGTTTATATTCGCCGCCAATAATAATAACCTGTGCAACTCCGCGTATTGCAAGGAGTCGCTGACGAATATCCCAGTCACCAATACTTCTTAAATCCATTTTGCTTAGTTCGTCACTCTGAATACTGAGCACCATAATTTCACCCATAAGAGCAGAGATAGGCGCAAGTACAGGCGCGCTTACTCCTGTGGGGAGTTTTTCGGTAATAGTAGAAAGCTTCTCTGCTACAATTTGTCTGGCTTTATAAATATCTGTTCCCCAGTCAAACTCAGCCCAGAGAATTGAAATTCCCGCACCTGAACTGCTTCTGATTCGGCGTATGCCGGGTGATCCGTTTATTGCTGTTTCAAGCGGATAGGTAACAAGTTGTTCCACTTGTTCCGGATCCATACCATGTGCTTCTGTAAATACTGTAACTGTCGGGGCTGTCAGATCGGGAAATACATCCACATCCATTTCGGAGGAGATATATCCGCCGGCCACCATTAACAGGGCTGTAAATACAAGCACAAATAATCTGTTTTTAAGTGATTTATCTATAATAGCGTTTAACATAATTTTCTATAGTTTGTTTTAGAATATTTTTGATTAAAATTAATGAGTATGAGCAGGAGCAGAACCTGACATTGAAGCCATCTTAACCTGAAATGCTCCTTTTGTTACAACACGTTCACCCGGTTTTAATCCTTTAATAATTTCATAATAGAAGCCGTCAAAAGTACCAAGCTGAACTTCACGTTTTTCAAAATATTCTGCGCTTGTCTGAACAAATACCGCAAAACTTCCAAACTCTTCAATAAGTGCTTCACGCGGAATTAAAACAGCTGCATGTTTTGAAGCCGATCTTAAAATAATTTCAATAAAAGAACCGGGCAGTACATCTACGTCATTATCCACTTCAAAGTAAACAGGTACAAAGTGACTGCTTGTTGAATGAGTTTTCCCAAAGGCGATCTTTTTACCATTTAGAAAATCTGTATCATAGAAAAATGCTGAATGAGGTGATCTGAAAGATGCAGAATTAACATCTTTTAATTTTGAATAATACTTCTGAGAAACATCGGCTCTTACAAGAATTTTTTTGTTTTTTGCAATTGTAAAAAGTTTTGTGCCGGCTTCAACATATTCACCTTCTTTAACATAAAGTTCTTTTATGTAACCGGAACATTTTGATTTTACCTGCTGACCCTGAGGATTGTAATCTTTTGAAATTGCATCAAAATTTGTTTTTGCAGTAATATATTCAGCTTTAATTACATCAAATTCTTTTTTTGATAAATAATCTTTTGCAAGAAGTTTCTGCGCTCTTTCATAGTTTGATTTATCTTTTTCAAACTCTGCCTTTGCCTGATGATAAATTGCAGTAAGGTTATTTTCAATACCGCTTGGTGTAATTGTTAAAACTTTTTTATTTTTTGAAATAGTTACACCTTCCAGCGCATAGCTGCTGTTAAATTTTACTTTTCCCGGAGCAATTGCCGTGTATGTGATTTCATCGCCCGGAGCTGGAACAAGTTCACCCGAAGTTTTAATTGTTTCGGAGATTTCTCCTGAGGTAGTTAAAGCTGTTTCAAACTCGGTTCTCCAGGATTGCTCTTTTTTGAAATTTACTTTATCTGAATTTTTTTCATTGTAAGAATTAAGAGCAGTTGCTGCAACTTCTTCACTTGCAAAAATTTCCGCATCCACGGTTATTGTTTCAACAACTTCGTGCATATCAAGTTCAAAGCTGAAAGAAACTTTTCCTGCTGATTCCGGGTGAAAGTGAAATTCAAAAATACCGTCGGCAAGCATTTCCGCTTCCGGCAGATTTGTTTTCTTTCCTGATTTGTCTGCACTTCCGTTAATATGGATATGCCCGACAGGAGTAAAGTCACTTAATTTTGTCAGGTGAATTACCAGATGAGCCTCTTTTCCGGCAACCATTGGAACGTATTCCATATAGACTTCAAAATTGTCAGTCCATACTGTCTGACCCAGACTAACATTTTCTTCATCGTGTCCGTGACCTGTGTGACTGTTGCTCGTTGTGCCGTGGTTATGACCTGCATGACTTCCGCCTGCGGTTCCGTGATTGTGTCCGGCGTGACTATCATCGGTGGTGTGTGAATGACCGTGATCTTGTTCTGTTTGCTGTGCTGCGGATGCTGGTTTTTCAACGGTCTTTTCGCATCCTGTAAATAACAAATATGACAATATTGTCACAAAAAATGCTAAATTTTTCATAATTCATCTATAGTTTTATTTTAAAATTAATCGTTAAGGGTATAGATATCCTGAAAAGGATAAAATTTTGCGGTTATGCCACAGGGGGTGCTCTGAGACCAAAAGAGGTGTAAATAAATTTCGGAACAGAGGGTTTGAACACATTTTGCAGATAAACCTGATTAGTTTCAATCCTTTTTATCTGAACCGAAGTGGTAAAACAGATTTTTGTGGTAATTAATTTATCTGTCTTGTTGGTAAGTTTTGAATGATTGTGACTTACTGTAAACTCAAGGAGTTTATTGTGTCCCGAACAGTAAATACAATGGTGGTCATCTTTTTCGTGAGAAGCATCTTTATGACTATGTTCGTGTACATGCTGGTTAAGATGACTGCAAGTCCAGCTGCCTGAATTGCTGTGACTGACCGAGTTTGCCAGAATAAAATCGTTAACTGCCGGAATGCTGAGATGCCCGAGCAGAATCAGATACGCACAAAGGGTAAATAATATAAACGATTTTGATTTTTTCATTATACACTTTTAGTAATAAGATACCCTGAAATCTACAAAAATTTATTCTTCTTTTAAAAATGCAATTTTTATATTGGATGCGGGAAATATTTTATTTTTGTCTTATGGTGAAAAGGAGACATATAAAATGCAAAACTTAGACGTTGCAAATGCAATGACTATTAAACTTTCTGATGAATTACCTTCAAAAAAGGAGTTCCAGGAAGGTATCAGGAGAGACCCTAACAGAGGCTTGAGTTTAACTGAAAATGAGATTGTAACGGCTCTTAAAAATGCTTTAAGATACGTTCCTGAACATCTTCACGAAGAGCTTGCTCCAGAGTTTTTAGAAGAACTGAAAACTATGGGGAGAATTTATGGTTACAGATTTCGTCCTGAAGGAAATTTGAGCGGAAAACCTGTTGATGATTACAAAGGTATTCCGGAAGCCAGAGGTCTGCAGGTAATGATTGATAACAATCTTGATTTTGATATCGCTCTTTATCCGTACGAATTGGTTACATATGGTGAAACAGGACAAATATTCCAGAACTGGATGCAGTATCAGTTAGTGATGCAGTATTTGCAGGTTATGGAAGAAGATCAGACTTTAGTTGTAAGTTCCGGTCATCCTCTGGGATTATTCAAATCTCACAGAAATGCCCCAAGAGTAATTGGCACTAACGGTGTTATGGTTGGTGAATGGGATAACCCGGAAGAGTTTAAGCGTTTAACAGCTATGGGTGTTACTAACTACGGACAAATGACAGCCGGCGGCTGGATGTATATTGGTCCGCAGGGAATTGTACACGGAACTTATATCACACTTCTTAATGCCGGAAGAAAATATCTTGGTATTCCCGAAGATAAAGATCTTAAAGGTGTTTATTATGTAACTTCCGGACTTGGCGGAATGTCAGGTGCGCAACCAAAAGCTTGTGAAATAGCAGGCGGTATTGGTATAGTTGCCGAAGTTGAATACAGCAGAATTAAAACAAGATTTGATCAGGGATGGGTTAGCAAAGTTTCTGATAATCTTGATGAAATTCTCGGCTGGATGAAAGAATATAAAGAAAAAGGGGAAACAGTATCAATTGCTTACCACGGAAATGTGGTTGATTTACTGGAATACCTTGAAGAAAAAGATGCTCACGTTGAGTTGATTTCAGATCAGACTTCCTGTCATGCAGTTTACGAAGGAGGATATACACCTGCTGGAGTTACTTATGAAGAGAGTCGTAAAATTATGGAAACCGAACCTGAGAAGTTTAAAAAGCTTGTTGATGAATCTCTGGTAAGACATTATGAAGTTATTAAGAAACTTACCAAAAAAGGTTCTTACTTCTGGGATTATGGCAACAGCTTTATGGCCTCCATATTTAATGCAGGTGAAAAATCTATTGCTTCCAACGGTTCAGACACAACAGAAGGTTTTATCTGGCCTTCTTATGTTGAAGATATTATGGGTCCTGTTTGTTTTGACAGAGGTTTTGGTCCTTTCCGCTGGGTTTGCTTAAGCGGCAAAGAAGAAGATCTTCGTAAAACAGATCAGGCTGCAATGGAATGTATAGATCCTGCCGAAAGTTCAGTACACAGAGATAATTATCACTGGATAAAAACAGCAGAAGAAAATAAACTTGTTGTTGGAACCAAAGCCAGAATTCTTTATGCTGATGAAATTGGCAGAGTTAAAATAGCATTGAAATTTAATGAGTTGATTCGTAAAGGAGAAATAGGACCGGTAATGCTTGGTCGTGATCACCACGATGTTTCGGGTACTGATTCACCTTTCCGCGAAACAGCTAATATTTATGACGGAAGTCGTACAACAGCTGATATGTCAATACAATGTTTTGCAGGAAATGTTGCCCGCGGTATGACGCTTGTTGTTCTTTCAAACGGAGGCGGTGTTGGTATCGGACGTTCAAGCAACGGCGGTAACGGGATATTCCTTGACGGCAGCGAAAGAATGGATGAAGTTATAAAACTTGGCTTAAGCTGGGATGTTATGGGCGGTGTTGCCAGAAGAAACTGGGGAAGAAATAAAAACGCCGTTGAAACTGTTACCAAATGGAATAAAGAAAATGAAGGTAGCGGACATATCACAATTCCTTTTATCCCAAAAGAAGGATTGTGCGAAGATCTTGTGAAAAAGATGTTTTAATAGATAAATTATTAAATCCCGAAGGCAGCTCCTTCGGGATTGATTTTATGCCTGCCGATTGTCATCGATAATAAATTTCGTATAATATTTTCAGAGGAAGTTTGAATAACTTTAAAGCCATAGTTTCAGATCTTGACGGAACACTCACAATTAATAAAACCGAAGTAGGGGATATAAACTACTCCACTCTTGAAAAACTGGAAAAAGAGAATGTTTTAAGAGTAATTGCAACAGGTCGTTCCTATTATTCCGCTAAAAAAATTCTTCCGCCCGATTTTCCCATAGATTATCTTGTTTTTTCTTCCGGTGCGGGTGTAATTGACTGGAAAACAAAAAAGCTGATTGCACAGCACAACATCGAAAAAGAGAAAGTTTCCAGAGCTGTTAATATTCTGAAAGAGGAATACACAGATTTTATGATCCATTTTCCGGTTCCTGAAAATCATAATTTTTATTATCACCAGACAAACAGATCAAACCCTGATTTTGAGAGAAGAATAAATCTTTATCACGAATTTGCCGAAGAGCTTAACGGACAGGAATTAAGAGAGGCTGCACAGCTTCTTGCGGTTATCCATAATGAAACAGAAGAGGAGTTTGAGAAGATTAAGGAGAAAATCGACTTTTTGAACATTATCAGAACAACTTCTCCGCTGGATGATTCAACCGTATGGATGGAGCTCTTTCCGGCTGATGTGTCTAAAAGTCAGTCAGCCCAGCGACTTGCAGACGATCTTGGAATTAACAGTAAAGAAATAATTGCAATCGGGAATGATTACAATGATGAAGATTTACTTGACTGGGCAGGAAAATCTTATGTGGTTGGCAATGCGCCGGAAGTGTTCAAAGAAAGATATTCTTTCTGTAAACCAAATTATGAAAATGGCTTTACATCTATTGTAAAAAAACATTTTAA
>JBGRQB010000151.1:0-10407 GCA_041725875.1 Rhodothermaceae bacterium | reverse complement strand
AGAAGGAAAACTCGCCAGTTATCGGGCTTTATTCTGAATATGAATCAGATCATAACGGAGAATATACTTTGATTGTCGGAGCCGAAGTTAATGAAACTGAAGAAGATAATTTTACATTTGGTAAAATTGTTAAAGGAGAATATTTATCATTTAATATAAAAGGTGATTTCCCACAGGCTATCATTCAGGGCTGGACAGACATTTATAGATATTTTGAAAATAATAAAAAAGTCGAACGAACATTTACTTCTGATTTTGAAGAATATCTTTCTGAAAACGAACTTAATATAAATATTGCAATAAAAAGCAGGTAATGAAAATGCGAAATAGTGTTTATATAGCGGTGAGTATCGACGGATTCATAGCTACTGAAGATGGTGGTATTGACTGGCTGATGAATGTTCCGAATCCTGATAAAAGTGATTTCGGATATAACAAATTTATGAAAAGCATTGATGCCGTTGTTATGGGCAGAAATACCTTTGAAAAGGTTCTAACATTTGGGAAATGGCCTTATAAAAAACCGGTTTTTGTGTTGAGCAATTCATTAAAAAAGTTTCAGGATGAATTAAAAGGTAAGGTAGAAATTTTAAACGGAACCCCTGTTGAAATTACGAAAAAGCTGAACTCTGAAGGGTTTAATAACTTATATATTGATGGTGGAAAAGTTGTACAGGAATTTCTAAAATACGAATTAGTAGATGAATTAATTATCTCACAAATTCCGGTCCTCCTGGGGAGTGGAATTCCGTTATTTGGTAAAACCGACAATTTGCAAAACTTCAAGTTACTTGAGACAAAAATTTATAACAAAACCATAGTGAAAACGCATTATAGAAAAATATAATGCTGTAAATTATAATCCTATAAAAATCATAGGAAATTCAATGTGGTTTTCTAATCTATTTATTCGGGGTTTTAACTTTGTCAGTTTTAATTGAAGTTTCGGAGGTATCATCCAGAGTTATTTTGGAAAAATTATGGAATGCCTCCTGAATTTTGAGTCGTCCGTCAAGCAGTTGATTTAATAATTTCTGAGAGCCGGGGAGCATTCTCATTTTTTGAATTATTTCGAACTCGTCATTTGTCAGCACCAGAGATTGTGAACCTTTGGTAGCATTTTTACAGGGAACTTGTCCGGGAAGTTTTTCCGGCAGATCATCTGATTCCTTTTCAGAGGCCAGAATTTTTTGATAAGGCGGGTTTCCAACTCCTTTTAAGAGCCAATCTAAGGTAGTACATCCAAGGCTGGCTATCTTTATTATAGTAGCAAAATCAGGCTCTCTTGTACCATTTTCATAATTACTAACTGAAACGGAAGTTTTTAGACCCAGCTTGTGGGCAAAATCGGTCTGATTCAATTTTAATTGAATTCGGATATATTTTATTCTTTCACCAACTGTCATAGCATATTGTTGTTGTTAATAGCATTACGCTAAATAATTCTTGATTCTTTATTGCATATCGCTTATATTTGTCACAAATTGTTTGCATAACTGGGTGAATTAATCGAGTTCATATGAAAAACTCAGAAAAATTACATGTTGCTACGCTGATAAATCAAGCTGAGTATGCCAATCGGCTGTATATTTCAAGGCCCTATATCAGTCTTGTTATGTCAGGAAACGAAGCGGGCAAAAGCCCAGAAGCTACTTACGAATATTAGCTTTTTTAGAAATTTTAACATTCAATCTATAGCTAATTACCTTAAACCAACAAAGAAATGTAACGATATGTTTTGCAAAAAACAAAAATAAATATTTAGCTTCATTTTTTTAATGTTCTTTCAATAATTTCTTGCAACTTAGTACAGTACTATATTTTAGCTGATCGCTTTGAAATTTACGTACTTCCTGGTATTTCCAAAATCTTAAAGTTTTTATTTATACCTAATTATTGATTATTTCAATTGCTATTATCGTACAAAATAAATCTTTTTTAGTCTGCTGGGAATAATTACTAAAAATAATTTTTTTTATATGATAGTGTAAGTGAAGTTCGGTTTCAGCGAAAAGGTTAGGTAGTTCTGCTAAATCAGAGAATGAGGTATTAATATCTGTATTTGGCGATATCCTGGGTGATGGGGGAGATCAAGTTATTTTCAGACTGGAAAACCGTAATTCTATAAAGTTGTCTTTACCTTTTATTAAACATGATAATACAAAGTAAATGGAGGATTTTTATTTAGGAGTTATAAGTTTTGATTCAGAAATTTTGAATTCAAAAATTATTGCATCAAAAAACAAAGTAAACTGTTTTTGATGCCAGTTCTGGTGAATGGTGGTTTTTTTATACAAATAATGAGGGATAAAAATGCGAAAAATCCAAAAGAGTCTAAAGCTGCAAATGCTTTTTACTATTATTCCGGCCATACTTATTGTTATTGCCATAAGTACGTATGTAATTGGAAATCTTGTCAACGAATCTTATGCTAAAACAGCAAAGAAGGAGTTACTTGAAGAAACAAAAATGTGGTCGAGGACATTAAACGGGCAGTTGAAATTTGACCTGAGTGTTCAGGAGATATTAGCAAAATCACTGGGGAATTATAAAAATATTTCAGCTGATCAGTTAAAAGGCTTATTAAAAGATATTCTAGATCGTTATCCAAACTTTGTAAGTGTATACACAATTTTTAATCCGGGAATTGTTCGTGGAGATAAAGAATTCCAGACTGATGCCGGTTATTATGCTATCTGCTATGATAAATTTAGCGGCAGTTCTGTGTATTCATCTGCAGAGCATCATATCAACAAAGAATGGTTTCAAAAAGTTACAACCACAGGCAAACCATTTTATTCAGAACCTTATTTGACAAATAAAATGCTTGTTAATACCAATATTTCTCCTATTCACAGAAACGGA
Organism: Rhodothermaceae bacterium; assembly: GCA_041725875.1. GTDB lineage: Bacteria > Bacteroidota > Ignavibacteria > Ignavibacteriales > Melioribacteraceae > JBGRQB01. The sequence continues at coordinate 7,542 of JBGRQB010000151.1, read as the reverse complement.
GAATTAATTGGTGCTGTTGGAGTTGAAGTTGATTTAACTTTTCTTGACAAGTTCCTTTCAACTTTAAAATTGTATGACTCAGGTTATATTTTCTTTGTGAGTCCTGATGGATTAATGACTTCCCATCCAACGGAAAAACGCTGGATAGGTAACAATAGTATAAGTGATATTGCCAGAGAGTTAGATATTCCTGAGTTAGTTACAGCATTTCAAAAAGCTTCAAATGGAGAAGATTATCAAATTGAATACTTTTGTAAAAAATCAGGGACAGATGTTATCCTCAGTTTGAGTCCGTTACTCGAAAACCCCTGGGTACTTTTTTCAAAAGTTCCAAAATCTGAAGTTTTTGCAGATGTGAATAATGCTGAATTTATAAATATGCTTGGAATGGCATTTGCCGTTTTTGTTTTAGGCATACTTATTTATTTTATAGCAAACCGTATAACCAAACCAATTAACAGATTATATTTGCTGGCTGAAAATCTTTCAAAAGGTCATGTTGATTTCAGAGCCAACATTGACAGCGAAAATGAAATCGGCAGAATGGCAAATCAGCTCGATCAATTTACAGAACAACTTGACGGCTTTGCAGGAGCAATGCACCAGATTGCAAATGGTGATGTGTCAATTGAAGCGCCTCTTTATGATGATAAGGATGTTCTGGCTCCCGCTTTGAACGGAATTGCCTCAAATTTACGCAGTTTGCTTAACGAAACAAAAACAATAGTTGAAAAAGCAATTCAGGGTGATTTATCTTACAGAAGTAACTCAACAGCATTTAAAGGTGCTTATAAAGAATTGCTTGACGGAATAAATAACACACTCGATTCAGTTACAAAACCAGTACAAGATGGTGTTGAAGTGCTAAAGGTAATTGCAGATGGCGATCTTACTGCAAGAGTTGAAAACAATTATCACGGCGATCACGAATTAATAAAAAATAATATAAACGAAATGGCTGATGCAATGCAGGAACTTGTTTTGAAAATTAAAGTTTCTGTCGAAACAATTACATCTGCTATTACACAAATCTCAGCAAGTACTCAGGAAATGGCTACCGGTGCAGAAGAGCAAAGCTCACAGGCTCTTGAAGTTGCGGGATCTATGGAACAGGTAAATGATATACTTGTACAGTCATCACAAATGTCAAATGAATCACAAAGAGCAGCTATTGATTCAAAAGAGACAGTAGAGTCTGGTAAAGAAAAAGTTAACAAAACTAAAGATGGGATTAACGAAATATTTACAGCTGTTAAAAGTACAAGTCAGAGAATTTCCGGTCTTGTAAATCAGGTTGGACAAATTGGTGAAATTACAAATGTAATTGATGATATTGCTGATCAGACAAACCTTCTTGCATTAAACGCAGCTATTGAAGCGGCAAGAGCAGGAGAGCAGGGACGCGGTTTTGCAGTTGTTGCTGACGAAGTAAGAAAACTTGCCGAAAGGACAACAGTTGCTACAAAAGAAATCGGAACAACTATTCAGGCAATTCAAAAAGATGTTATGGAAACAAATCAGTTTATGGATACTGCAAATGATTCTGTAGCTGACGGAATTACTTTAACAGATGAAGTTGCAACAACTTTTGATGAAATAGTTAATGATATTTCAGTAATTACTGATAAAATTATAGAACTTGCTCAAAGTAACGAACAACAGGTTGCAACTGTTGATACAATTTCAAACAGTGTTGAAAGCATCAGTTCAGTTACCCACCAGGCAGCTGCAAATACCCAGCAGGTAGCAAGAGCAGCTGAAGATTTAAATATGCTTACAGAAGAATTAAACACGATGGTAAATCATTTCAAATTAGATGAACAGAGAGCTTTGGGTTATCACGAAGAGATAAACAGATTGGAAAGTTCTTATAGTTATTAATAGTTTGATATGTAACTTATAAAAAAGCCTTACATTTTATGTAAGGCTTTTCTTTTATATGCAATCTGTCAGAAGTTTTACTAGTGAAGATTTTTTAACGCATTGTAATGTGCTTCAATTGTTTTATCAAGATCAGCAGTTGTATGTTCAGTTGAAATAAACATGGCTTCAAATTGAGCCGGTGCAAGATAAACACCCTGCTTAAGCATTTCATGGAAATACTTTCCATACATTTCCGTATCAGATTTTACAGCATCGTCAAAGGTTAATACTTTCTGATCTGTGAAAAACATACAACTCATTGAGCCGACGCGAGTCATATAGTAATTCAATCCAAGTTTATTTAGATTTTCTCTCATTCCATTTTCAAGATAAACTGCTTTTTCTTCAAGCTGAGAGTAAATTTGAGGATTGTTTTTAATGTTCTTCAATGTTGCAATTCCGGCTGTCATTGCAAGGGGATTTCCACTTAAAGTACCTGCCTGATAAACTGGTCCGGCCGGAGCAAGTTGATTCATAATTTCTTTTTTTCCGCCAAAAGCTCCAACAGGTAAACCGCCACCAATGATTTTCCCCATTGTTGTCATATCAGGTGTAACAGGATAAAGTTCCTGAGCACCACCTGCTGCAACACGAAAACCGGTCATAACTTCATCAAAAATGAGAACAATATTTTCTTCATCGCAAACCTTGCGCAATTCTTTTGCAAAATCTTCCTGCATCGGAATTACACCCATATTACCGGCAATTGGTTCGATAATTACAGCTGCAATTTCATCTTTATTAGCCGCAACAAGTTTTTTTACAGATTCAATATTGTTGAATTTACCAAGCAGTGTATCTGCCGCTGTTCCTTCTGTTACACCCGGACTCGTCGGCACACCCAGTGTTAAAGCTCCTGAACCTGCTTTGATAAGGAAATAATCTGCGTGACCGTGATAACAGCCTTCAAATTTGATAATTTTAGACTTTCCTGTGTATCCTCTTGCAACACGAATTGCAGACATAGTTGCTTCGGTTCCGCTATTTACCATTCTTACAGATTCAACCGAAGGAACCAATTCGGTTACAAGTTTTGCCATTTCAATCTCCAAAGCTGTCGGAGTTCCGAAACTGACACCTTTTTCAATGGCGCTTAAAAGTTCTTTTTTGATAAAGTCAGGGTTGTGTCCAAATAAATGTGGTCCCCAACTTCCGATGTAATCAATATATTCATTTCCGTCTGTATCAGTCATTTTAGAACCTGACCCGCTTTCCATAAAAACAGGGGAACCGCCGACTGACTTAAATGCCCGCACTGGTGAATTTACACCGCCGGGGATATAATTTTGAGCTTCTGAAAAATATTTTTCACTATTGTTAAAATCCATAACTCACCGTATATTAAAAGTTAATTATCCATTTCCGAATCAAAAGATAAAACTATTGTGATTAATGCACAAGCAGGGAAAATTGAGAAATTATGTGAGCAGACTCACAGAGACTTTATTATAAAATGCCATCTTGCGGAATGGAGTTTTAAAACAAAATTGTGTCAGGAAAATTTATGAAGCTTTTATCGGAAAAAAACTTAAAACCTGTTATAGCAATATTTTTTATAATTACCGGTGCTACCGGACTCATCTATCAGGTTACCTGGTTTAAGTATCTTTCACTTTTTGTCGGTAATTCAACTTATGCACAGATGATTGTATTATCAACATTTCTTGGCGGATTGGCGATCGGTAATTATGTTTTTGGGAAGAAAGCTGACAAAATACTTAATCACGTACGAGTATACGGGGTTCTGGAATTATTTGTCGGAATCTATTGTCTGATCTATCCTGTGTTTAATGAGTTTTTAGGTGAATTGTTTTTGAATACAGCCGGAGAAATGAACATTGACGGACAAAATTTAGTTTTTGTAATTCTCCGTTTTTTATTTGCTTCAAGCTTGCTGCTGCTCCCTACAATTGCAATGGGCGGAACACTTCCGTTAATCAGTAAATTCTTTATAGATAAAATTTCAAATGTAAGACGAGAGCTTGCAATTTTATACTTTCTTAATTCTTTTGGAGCAGTTTGGGGAATTATACTTTCCGGATTTTTTCTCATAAAAATAATTGGTCTGGACAATACAATCTACTTCACTGCTGTTATAAACATTTTGATTGGCCTTTTTGCAATTCTGCTGGGAATAAAAAAAGAGAGTATTACTGAAATTGAAGAACCGGAAGAAGAAAAGGAAAAATATCAAATCAGTAATTCAACATTGAAGATAATTATTGCAATTGTAGGTACATCTGGAATGGCGGCACTTTTGTACGAGATTGTCTGGGTAAGGTTACTTGTGAATTTTCTCGGATCTTCAACTTACGCTTTTTCTGTTATGCTTCTGGCATTTATCAGCGGAATAACAAGTGGAAGTTTTATTGTTGCATCTGCATTTATAAAAAAATATAACAAAGTTAAAATGATTGCATTTTTTCAAATTGCAATTGCATTAAGCACAATGGTGAGTCTGGTTTTATACGAAAGATTTCCATACATACTCTGGAATATTGCTTATGTATTTAATAAAACGGAAACCAGTTTTGGCATTTTTCTTACAATAGAGTTTTTACTTTGTTTTACACTTTTACTGCTTCCGACCATATTTATGGGAATGACACTTCCGGTAATTGTAGATATAGTTTCAGGAGTGGATAAAAAAATCGGGAATAGCGTAGGGAAAGTATTTTCGATTAACACTGTCGGGACAGTTTTAGGGGTTTTGCTGGCGAGTCTTATATTGATACCTGCCTTTGGAATTAAAGGAAGTTTTGAAATCGGTATTGGAATTAACTTACTCTCTGCAATAGTTCTGATATTAAGTTATCAGAAAATCAAAATTTCAGATAAAATAAAAACAATCTCATTTGCAGCTATTGTGTATGTGGGGTTTATATTTTTGTTGCCTGAATGGAATGTAAACACTCTGGTTAAAGGAGTTTTCAGACACCTGAATAAAGTTCCTCCTCAATCTTTTGCTGAGTACGGCGAATTAATTAAATCAGATTCTGTGCTTTATTATAAAGAAGGTGTAACCGCAAATGTTGCGGTTCTTAAATCAAAGAAAAAAGATCCGCAAAGAAGATTAGTAATTAACGGTAAAGCAGATGCTTCATCTTCAGGGGATTTACCAACGCAGGTTTTGCTCGGACAATTACCTGCTATGCTTCATCCAAATCCGCAAAATGCTTTTATAGTCGGCTTTGGAAGCGGAAGTACGGTTGGTTCCATTCTTACTCACGATGTTGAAAAAGTAACTTGTGTTGAAATGAGTAATGAAGTGATTGAAGCTTCGGTTCACTTTAATGATGTAAATAAAAATTGTCTGGAAGACCCAAGATTAAATTTAGTTGTAGAAGATGCACTCACATATTTGAAGCTCAGTAAAGAAAAATATGATGTGATAATTTCGGAACCGTCTAATCCCTGGATTGCCGGCATTGGTAATTTGTTTTCCAAAGAATATTTTAATCTGTGCAAATCAAAACTTTCAGAAGATGGAATAATGGTTCAGTGGTTCCATTTGTATGAGTTGAACAATGAAATTTCGCAAATGGTAATAAGCACATTTAAACACGAGTTTCCCGAAGTGCAAATTTGGAGTTCGTTGCATTTTGATATTTTACTCGTTGGTTCCAAAAAGAAAATTAATTTTGATACCAAACTGTTTGAAGAAAAATTTTCTAAACCGGAAATTAAAAGTGATTTGAAAAATATAGGAATTAACGATGCTTTTACATTGTTATCACTACAGCAGTTATCTAATAAAAGCGTTTTTAAACTGACAAATTATCACAGACTAAACTCTGAAAAACATCCGTTGCTGGAGTTTATGGCGCCCAAATCGTTTTATATTTCTCAGACTTCAAATCTGGTTCAGACACACGATGAAAAATATTCTAAATTTGAAAATGAATTGTTGCTAAAAGAATATCTGAAAGATAATGAAATCAAAACTGAACAGGCTGAAAATGCCGCATATTATCATATAGGAAAAACTCTGAATAACAAATTTGCGTATTCACTTACAAAAAAAATGATAGAAGAAAATAAATCATCTTATGAAATTGAAAGATTAAACTACATTGCAAGAAAAAATCTTGGTATGCAGTTTCCATCAGAAAAATTAGGTGAAATTGTAGAAAGTTATGAAGATTCATTATTTGTAAAAAAAGAAATTATGAATAATCAGATAAGAGAAACAATGCTTGCTTCATCTTTTCTGAAAATGTATCCGATAAAAAAATATGTTAAAAAGTATATTGAAACATTGACAGATTCAGATGATAAATCAAAAGCAAATGCATTTGAAAATATGATTGATTTACTGTATAGAAATAATGAATTAACAATGGCAGATAGTTTGAGTCAGGAAATGAAAAAAATGTTTCAGGTAAACTCTGAATTATCGAGTGAAATAAACTTAAAAAGATATTTATTTAATAGTTGCAGACTAAGTTTACACTTTAACAGAGATATGGATTTTCTGGCAGACTTTAAAGCAATTGGAGATTTTTACCCTCAGGATGAAATGCTAGTTAAATTGAAAAAATATTTTTTGCTTTCACAAAAGAAAAGAAATTCAGCTAAAGAAAATAAAGAGAATGGAAAGAACTAATCTCCGGAGAGATTAGTTCTTTTAGTTTAATTTTTATCAAGATATTTTGCAACATCTTTTGCAAAGTAAGTCAGAATCATATCAGCGCCGGCACGTTTGATAGCTATTAAAGATTCAAGCATAACTCGTTCTTCATCTATCCAGCCTAATTGTCCGCCCGCTTTTATCATTGAATATTCACCACTCACCTGATAAGCCGCAGTCGGCATTTCAAGTTCGTGTTTAACTCTTTGAATAATGTCCAGATAAGCACCGGCAGGTTTTACCATAATAATATCGGCACCTTCTTCAACATCAGAAATTGCTTCGCGCATTGCTTCATCTGAATTTGCAATATCCATCTGATGAGATCTTCTGTCACCAAACGAAGGAGCTGATTCAGCAGCATCTCTGAAAGGTCCGTAATAACCGGAAGAATATTTAACCGCGTAACTCATTATAGGAATTTTATCATAACCTTTGTAATCTAGTGCTTTTCTGATTGCTAAAACACGGCCGTCCATCATATCGGATGGAGCAATTATATCGGCACCTGCTTTTGCAAAACTGATTGCCTGCTTTGCAAGTAACGAAACTGTTTCGTCATTTAATATTTCTTCACCATTTAATAATCCGCAGTGACCGTGTGAAGTGTATTCACATAAACAAACATCACAGATTACCACTAAATCTTTAACTTCTTTTTTTATTGCTCTGACAGCTTTCTGAACTATTCCGTGATCGTGGTATCCTTCGGAACCTTGTTCATCTTTACTTTCCGGAATTCCAAATAAAATCACGGCCGGAATTCCAAGAGCAGCTAATTCTTTACATTCCTCTACCAAAACATCTATTGACATCTGGTAAACTCCCGGCATTGATTTTACTTCTTTCTTAAAATTTTCACCAGGAGCAGCAAACAGCGGATATATTAAATCTTCTTTTCTTAAAAATGTTTCTCTTACCATATCACGCACTTTGGGATTGTGACGTAATCTGCGTAATCTTTTTAATGGATACTCAGCCATAAAAAC
>JBGRQB010000150.1:0-10553 GCA_041725875.1 Rhodothermaceae bacterium | reverse complement strand
GCTTCATGCTCAATAATAGCAGTTTCATTATTTGCTTTTATATATGGGAAAGTATGAGCACCTCAGCGATCACCTAACAATAATGAATCGCATTGAGAGAAGTTACGAGCATTTGTAGCATTCTTATTTACTCTTACCAACCCTCTATAGCTGTTATTACTCTGTCTGGCAGAAATACCCTTAGATATTATAGTACTTCTAGTATTCTTACCAAGATGGATCATCTTAGTACCTGTATCAGCTTGCTGATAATTGTTAGTGACAGCAACAGAATAAAACTATCCAACAGAATTATCTCCCATAAGTATACAACTTGGATATTTCCATGTAACTGCGGAACCTGTCTCTACCTGAGTCCATGAGATCTTTGAGTTATTACCCTTACAAAGACCTCTCTTGGTAACGAAGTTATAAATCCCTCCTTTACCTTCCTTATTACCAGGATACCAATTCTGTACAGTAGAATATTTTACCTCTGCATCATCCATAGCTATAATCTCAACTATAGCAGCGTGCAGCTGATTTTCATCTCTCTGAGGAGCTGTACAGCCTTCAAGGTAACTTACATAACTACCTTCGTCGGCAACAATCAAAGTTCGTTCAAACTGTCCCGTATCCTGATTGTTTATTCTAAAATAAGTAGAAAGTTCCATCGGACAGCGAACACCTTTAGGAATATATACAAACGATCCGTCACTAAAAACTGCAGCGTTAAGTGCAGCGTAGTAATTATCTGTAACAGGTACAACAGACCCAAGATATTTTTTTACAAGTTCCGGGTGCGACTGCAATGCTTCTGAAATTGAGCAGAAAACAATTCCCTTTTCGTTTAATGTTTCTTTAAATGTTGTGGCAACAGAAACTGAATCAAACACAGCATCTACTGCAACGCCTGAAAGCTTTTTCTGTTCATCAAGAGGAATTCCGAGTTTTTCAAAAGTCTTTAACAATTCCGGATCAACTTCGTCCAGACTCGAAAGTTCAGGTTTCTTTTTGGGAGCGGAGTAATAAATTATATCCTGAAAATCTATTTCAGGGTATTCAACTTTTGCCCATTTCGGTTCTTTCATTTCTTTCCATTTTGCAAAAGCTTTAAGTCTCCATTCGGTCATCCATTCCGGTTCATTTTTCTTTTTTGATATGAAACGGACTATATCTTCATTCAATCCTTTTGGTGCTGTTTCAGATTCAATATCGGTAACAAATCCCCATTTGTATTCCGATTGAGTTAAATCGTCCAGCATCTTTTTCTCTTCTGTCATTTCATTTATCCTGAATTTTACATTTTCTTTTTTATCTCATTAGAAAACGTAATGAATCTGGAATTTTTTGTCAAGATTAAAATAAGACAATTTGTCTATTTTTATTCAATCTAAATAAAAATTAAGATTTTTTTCTCTGTTTCAGGGCTTCAAATAAGATTACGCCGGTGGCGACAGATACGTTTAATGATTGAATTTGGCCTTGCATCGGAATTTCTGCAAGAAAATCGCAATTTTTTGCAACAAGTGATTTGAGACCTTTTTCCTCATTTCCCATTACAATTGCGGTTGAACCGGTAAAGTCAATTTTTGTAAAATCTTTGGAATTTTCAGATAAAGCGGTACCTGTTATCCAGAATCCCTCTTCTTTGAGAATTCCCATTGCATGACTCAGATTATTAACTTTACAAATTTTGAGGTGAGAAACAGCTCCGGCCGAAATTTTTTCTGCTGTATCGGTGATTGGTGCGCTGTTGTGTGTTGTGATAATTACCCCGTCAACTCCGACACATTCTGCGGTTCTTAGAATAGCTCCCACATTATGCGGATCCTGAATAGAATCCATTAGCAATAAAAGCGGGTTTTTCTTTTTTATGCTTTTCAGAAGTTCATCGATGGAATAATATTTTCTGTCAGATTTAAGTGCGATAATTCCCTGAGTATTTTTCCCGGGATCTATTTCACGAAACTTTGATGTGGATACTTCGGAGTACTTAATACCATTTTTTTTCGCAAGACTCTTGATCTTGGCTATTACGTCCCCTTTTTGCCCAAAGGAAACATAAATTTGTTCAATATTTTCGTTGGCTCTTAAAGCCTCTAAAATCGGTTTTCTTCCGAAGATTTTTTTCATTTTACTTATTACTTCCGTTTTAAAATAAATTCAGGTTGCTAATATACTAACCATCTCACTGGTTTCAAAAAATTAAAATCCAAGGCAAAAATAGATCTGCGAATTTATTTTTAAATCGAATTTTTTATATTTGAACTATGCTAATTTCAGGGCACTTGAAATCAGGAAAACTAAACAAGTCAAATTATCAAACAAAACGGAGAATTTATGAAATTACTCAAATTATCATTTATTTTATTAATCACTATTCTTCTTTTCACGGGCTGTCAAAACTCTGACAAAATTGTGGCACCGGAAAAAGTACAGTTAACTTTTTCAATTAACCAGATAGTAAAAACACTTGGGAAGACAAGTGACGCTAATTCACTTGATGATGTAAAAAAAGCAATATTTACACTTAAACGCGGCTCACAAACTATTTTCAGCAACAAAGAAATTTCTTTAATCAAATGTGGGGTGATAATGGTGTTTATCGCACTGATATAGTTGAAATTAATGCAAATGAAGAACACTCTCTTGTACAATTTGAACTTCTTGATGAAAATGATTTAACAATTTTTGCTGCTCCGCTGGAGAATTCGCCTGTTTCAATTTTGGTCGATGATCCATTGCCAATCAGCATGAATGTTACTCCAAATGAACAAAAAGCAATTCCGGTTGAAGTAGTAAGCGCACTCAATTTGTCTCCGCAAGATTTTGGATATCCCTATTTTGTAGTTAAAGAAAAAAAGGCAATTGTTTTTTCTATGACAGTAAAAGCAGAGGGCAACATTGTAGATGCAACGCTTGATATCAACTCAGGAGATTTTACTCTCACTAAAGAGTTAATAGCAGGAAAAAATGTAATATTTGTTCCTGATTCTCTGGTAACAATAGACTTAACAGTTTCTAAGAGCGGATATTTTTCACAAACAATAACCAAAACAAAAGATGAACTAAACGCTTCTCACTTAGTATTAGAATTGATAAAATTCGATAATCCTATGATTATGGTAAATGGCGGCACTTTTACAATGGGTGATACTTTTGGTAATCTTCATGCTTCTTCAAAACCTTCTCATCAAGTTACCTTAAGCACATTCTACGTCAGTAAATATGAGGTTACTAATTATGAATTTTGTAAATTCTTAAATGTCCAGGGGAATCAATCAGAAGGTGGAGTTGAATGGATAAACCTTGCATCTTCTATCAGCAGAATATACAAAGATGGCAACGTATTCAAAGTAAAAAAAGGCTATGAACTACATCCGGTAAACTATGTAAGCTGGTATGGAGCAAAAGCTTACTGTACCTGGGCAGGAGGAAGATTACCAACTGAAGCAGAATGGGAATTTGCTGCAAGAGGCGGAAATTCAAGTAATGGTTACAGATATAGCGGCAACAATGATATTAATCAGGTTTCCTGGTACTCAGGTAATTCAAATAATCGTCCATATAACATAGGTTTAAAATCTCCTAATGAACTGGGGATCTATGATATGTCTGGAAATATTGATGAATGGACTAATGATTGGTACGGCAACTATTCATCTTCAGCTCAAACTAATCCTCAAGGCCCTTCAAGCGGAAGTTACAAATCATACAGAGGTGGTTCAATTTGGCATGCAGCTGAATTCAGTTGCGTTGCCAGAAGAGATTGTGGTGAAATTACCAAGCGCGACTATACAATCGGATTCCGCATTGCTAAAACAAGTTTATAAAAGATTGTTAACAAAAAACCCTGATTATTCATCAGGGTTTTTATAATTTATTTTATTTTTTCTAAAATCGCTTCCAGCTGCTCAACAGGAAATTCTTCCTGTTCACTGTTTTCCATATTTTTCAGAACAATTTTTCCATTTTCAAATTCTTCTCCGCCTACAAGAAGAGTATATTTTGCATTATATCTGTTTGCTTCCCGCATCTGGGCTTTTATACTTTTCTGAGCGTAATCTACTTCAACATTCAGATTGTTTCTTCTGAAGAAAAGTCCGATTTCATAGGCTTTGTTTACAAGTTCTTTATCCAGACGAACAACATACAGGTCAATTTTTTCTTCCGGTACTTCCAGTGATTTTTCATTTTCGCAGGCAAGTAAAATTCTTTCTATACCGGCTGCAAACCCGATTCCCGGAGTCTCTTTTCCGCCAAGCTGTTCAATAAGAAGATTATATCTTCCGCCGCCGCAAAGTGCACTTTGCGACCCAACACTTCCACTGATAATTTCAAAAGTTGTGTTGGTGTAATAATCTAATCCGCGAACAAGTTTTGGATCTACTTCAAACGGAATTTGCGCAGCTAACAAGATCTGTTTTACTTTGTCAAAGTGTTCCAGACTCTCATCATCCAGGTGTTCAATTAACAAAGGAGCATTTTCCATTACTTCCTGATCGCCTTTGTCTTTACTGTCGAACAAACGAAGAATATTTGTCTCGTATCTGTTTTTACTCTCAGCAGAAAGCTGTTCAAACTTATCAGACAAATAATCTTTAAGGATGTTTTTATATTCTTCTCTGGATGAAGGAACACCAAGAGAATTTATCTTGACTACAATATTTTTTAATCCAAAGCTTTTAATAATATCGTAAGCAAGAATAATCATTTCTGCATCTATTGACGGGTCGTTGCTTCCAAGTGCTTCGGCACCAAACTGATGAAACTGTCTTAACCTTCCTGCCTGTGGTCTTTCCTGTCTGAACATAGGAGCACAGTAGTAAAGTTTATTAAGGTTTTGTATCTTTCCAAGATTGTGTTCAACAAATGCACGCACAACCGAAGCTGTCATTTCAGGACGAAGAGTAACACTGTTTTCACTTCTGTCAGTAAAAGTATACATCTCCTTACTAACTATGTCAGTTGCTTCTCCGATTCCTCTGCTGAACAGTCTGGTTTCTTCAAACACAGGAGTTCTGATTTCCTTATAGTTAAAGTTAGCCATTTTTTCGGCTACAGTTTTTTCAATTTTTTTCCAGGCCGGCATATCTACCGGAAGGGTATCTTTGGTACCTTTAATCGCTTTTATCATTTTAAGTTTTGTTTTGTTGTTGAAAGGTTATGATAACTCAATATAGTTTTTTTCTTCTTCGCAGAAGATATTATAAATCTCTTCAGAGGAATTTGCATTTATCAGCTTCTCTCTGAATTCTGTTTTATTCATCATTCGCGAAATTCTGCTTAACAGTTTTATATGTGGTCCAACCATATTTTCTTTACCAACCAGCAGAAAAACAAGGTTAACATTCTGACCGTCCAAAGCTTCAAAATCAATTGCATTTTTTGTTTTGGCAAATCCGGCTACAATTTCGTTAACTGCATCTGTTTTTCCATGAGGAATTGCAAAACCGTTTCCAACCCCCGTCGACATTATTTTTTCCCTTTCAATTACAGTCGTCCTGACAGTATCAAGATTATTAATACGGTCATCCCCGTTAAACAAATCAATCATCTGATTAATTATATCTTCTTTGGCTTCAACTGTAAACTCAGGTAAAATGTGTTCAACCTTTAGAATCTCACAAATCTTCATATCTACTACACGTCTTTTATCATTTATAAATTTAACAAGTAAACTTAATAAACGAGGTTTATTATATCAATTTATATTCTTCTTTTTAATCTATTTATGACGATTATTTTATTTCCGGACAAATTAACCTGATTAAAATCAGAGTAAAATAAAAAAGGCATTCACTTACGAATGCCTTTTAAGAAATTTATTTTGTATAACTTAAAACTTCCATCTTGTACCAAAGTTTACTCCGGCTCTCCCGGCTCCGTTGTTTAGGAGCAGACTGTTAAAATCTGTGGTTGTGAGATTAAACTCCAGCAGTCCGGAATCAAAACCAAATCCCATACTCCATCTGAAGCCAAATCTTCCGCCAAAAGTTAAACCATTTCGGAACATAAACCAGTGTGCCGGCTGCCATTCGCAACCAAAGGAAAATCTTGGATCTTCACTGTTAAACGGGCCGTCATTAAGTCCCTGATGATAATCAAACGCAACCATAAGCTTCTGATCAAGACCAATACCTTCCAACTTGTCTACACGAACCTTAACACCAATATGTAAAGCTGTTGCAAGATCACTAGAAAATTCACCGATATATTTTCCTTTCATATCAAAAATTTCTTCCAGAGAATCTACATTTTCTTTTTTTGTAAAATCGCTGATAAGTTTTTCGCCGTCCATTCTGTATTCTACGGTTTCTTTATCCCAGTTTACAGATCCGATATCAGTTATTGAAATTGCAGCTGTAATTGCTCTGTTAATTTCAGCCGTAATTCCCAAATCGATTCCAAACCCGGAACCGGCAGGAGTAGGAAAAGGTGTATAATCTTCTTTTTTTGTTATATCCTCAAAATCGTATTCAACACCAAAATCGGGAGAAACTGCGGATCTTGTTAAAACATCTCCTATAACATGAAGTTTTGTATCGGATGTTGTTTCAATGCTCATATTTGCTCTTTCAAGTTTTCCGTATGCAAAACCGCTGATATATTTGAAAGTAACACCGGCGTGCAGGCTTTTAACTTCTTTTTTTAAAAGTGAAGTCAGATTTTTCGAAAAACTAAATGAGTATTCGCGAAGATAAACTGATTCAAAAGAGAAATTTGAAAATGTTTCTTTTTTTCCCACTTCATTTCCGTTAAGAGCAAAACCAACAAGATCGGAATCGATCAATCCGTTTGCAGAGAACCTGTCTCTAATTCCAATTGCAAATGCACTTCCTATTTCAGGAACCTGAATTGAAAAAGAGAATAAGTTTAAAGACATTTCACTCTGCAGGGCTTCTCCCTGAGTAAACAGACTTTGTAATCTTGCTTTGTCAGCATCTGTTAAAGCTCTTCCGACTTTTTTACTTCCAATTTTTTTTGCACCGAAAAAATAATCAAAATCTTCAAAAGTCATTACCTCGGAACCAGCCATAACACTAAAGTTGGGCAAAGGTAAAACAGTTGCTATTTCCATCGAATGATATTGCCCTAACGTAAGGTTGGCCGGGTTAAAACCAATTGTATAAACACCTCTTGCAGTTGCGGTTGCAGCATCACCCAGAGCAGCTTCTCTGGATGCGGCAGTTCCTACAGATCCGCCACTTTGTGCCAGTATAATTCCAAGCAGTATAATATATATGTATAATATTTTTTTCATCTCTATCCCCTGTTATTCGCTTACTTTAATAGATGCTACGGCAGTAACTCTGATAATTATTTCATCGGTATATCTGAACTTAACTGTCCTTGTTGGCGAAGCTGTATCAAAGTCGATATTCATAATCAGCTTTTTCCCTTTGATAAATTTCTTCACATCATCACCAAATATTTCAATTTTCTGAGTTGTATATCCGGGATTTTTAACTTCACCATTTTCATCAGTTTCAGCAGGAACAAGTTTAATTAAGTTTGAAGTTGTTCCGCCGGATGTAACTTCTCTTGGAGGGATATCCATTAATTTTTCACCGGCTCCATCTAAAAGCACACCTGAAAAAGTTCCGCCGGCAGCTATTTTGTTGGTAATTTCAATTGTCAGTTCAGCACTATTTAATCTGTCGGCATCATCCTCATCAATGTCAGAATCGTCAATTTCAACAGTATCAATAACCGTCCCGCCGGTAACCTGAGCGTTTAGGGGAATTTCAATAAGAGCAGTTCCGCCAATTGTATCAGTTTCTGTTACAGAAACATTTTCCTTGTATTCCGGATTTACAATTGCAGTTCCTTTAAGAACAAATTCATCTGGCAGACTACCGCTTGTATTATTTATAAGATTAGCAAAATTTATAACTGTTGAAGAAGAAGGAACAAGAGCGTTAAATGCTTCCGATCTTGTTTCACCGGGATGATTAACATTTACGGTTCCGTCTACTTTGAACTGAGCATTTGCAGATGTGTTCAGATTCAGTTTTATCTCAGCTTCTTCAGCATTTATATTATCGTAAGTAAGTTTGTCCTTAAACTCTCCAATATCGAGTTTGGTAGTTTTATCATCAAAAGTAAATTTGATTGGTTTTAATTTTCCGGCAACAGATTTAAATCTGATTTCTGAAAAATCAGCATTTGTAACAACACCTTCGGTTTTACTGACTGTTCTAAAATCTGATGTAGCCTGAGTGGATATTGTATAATTGTAATCAATTCCGCCATTTCCATTTGGAATTATTTCCCAATCGGCAAGATTGCTTTCCGAAAGATTTGTAACAGACTTGCGGACAATCATAATATTTTTTGAATAAAAACTTCCGGAGGAGGTTTTTAGTGACGGACTCGTAAACACCATATTGATATCTACATCAAGAGTATTTTCAAATCTGAAATTAAATGACCCTGTTTTGATTACGGCAGCGCTTAACTTTGTTGAATCATCAACTGTAAAAGCTGCATTTTTTGTAACAGGAACCTGAGCAGGGAGTTTTGCAGTTGCCTGACTAAAAAGAAGTTTGGGACTGAAAGTCGCATCAATTTCCAGTTTATCATTATTTGTGATATTTACTGAGTTTCCGCTACTTCCGTCTGTTTGAAGATTTCCCTTAAACACAACATTCTGAGCAACTTCCTTTTCAGATAAATCAAAAGTGATTGTTTTTATGTCATTTGTCGGAATTACAATAACATCTGAAGTTTCAGCAACAATTTTTCCATTGGTTACATTTTCAATTCTTAATCCGTTTACTTTTACCTCAACAGGAAATTTATTTGCAAATGTAAGTGATAAAACATTTACATTCGGATCGTTTGTCTGATCGAAAACTGCTGTTGTAAAATCTCCGATAAGTGTAAATACAGAGTTTACATCTGTCTGCACCGGAGGGAAAGGAGACAAACCGGGAGATATTGAAACACCCCAGCTGGAATAGTTGATTTCAGTTTCAATACCAGAAACATTCTCCAATTTCATTGCTCCGATAAAATTTGAACTGGCAGTAGAAAAAGGATCAACTTTAAGGTTATTATCTACATTAATTTTTTCCAGTTTTATTTCATCGGTAAAATATAAAAGTCCGTAATCGGAAGGATCTTTGGACCATTTAAGATTGGTAGAATCTTCTTCCACTGCTTCCTGCAGTGTGTAGCTTCTGTCGGCCACCGGAATTGTAAACTTCACGTCATACTCAGGAAGAGCAACGTCATCCGGTATATCAACACAACTTTGTACTAACAGAATTAAAATTAAATAGAAAAACGGTCTGGCTTTTTTCATATTATCTCCGTTCAGGTTTCTAGATTTATTCAAACTTTGTTAAATCAAACTCAAATATAATTTTTATATGAAAATGTAAAACGATTTAAGTCACAATTAACCATATATGTGAATTGAATCACATTCAACAAATTGCATAATCGGCAAGTGTATCTTTAATGTTAAATAATATAATCTTTCGGGTAATCTGTCTGATTATTCCCGGAATCGTCCGGAATTTCAATTTTTCTGTAATTATCGTTATAGATCACAAAACAATTTGCCAAAATATCGTGCAGTGCCTGTTTTCTTTCGGTAAAGGCTGCCATAATATAACCAATAGCTAGTATCATTGATGAAAGAAATTTAGCAAAATAGCGTCCGGTTGCTTTTCCAAATGAAATTCGCTTACCTTCAAAATCAGTCACTTTTAACCCCAAAATCATTTTTCCCGGAGTTGCCATATTATTTGAAGATTCAAAAAATGCAAAATAGAGCCACTCAATTAACGAATTGATCACAAAGAAAATCATCACACTAAAAATAAAAGCAACTATGAATAATGAAGGATCTTCGTACTGAACACTATTGTAAACGGCAAAATATGAATCTTCATTTGTACCAGGCAGCATAAAACTTAAATTCAGAAAAACTGTCAGCGGGATAAACAAAATAGTTTTAACAAATCCCAAAATGAGATGATCTAAAATAAACGCCAGTGCTCTTACCCAAAAGCCCGCGTATCGAAAATTACTATTTAGCTGATACATTATCTCCCTTTTTTTTACTTCTTGCTTCGCATCTTTCTCTGTATAACTGTCCTATTTCCGCTCCCAAAACAAACAGAACCGATGAATAAAAAATCCAGAAAGCAACAACCGCAATTAATAAAAATGCACCATATAATTTATTTGTAGATAAAAAATTAGTTACATAATAGCCAAAAATACTTCTCATTCCTTCCCATAAAATTGTGGCCCAGAGTGCTGCAACGGCAGGGACTTTTCTGCCAAGTTTTTCATACGGAATTAAAGTATAAAAAACGTAAAAAAGCACAAAAATTATAACAAATGAGAAGAAGGAAAATACAAAATTCAAAAATTCACTGATCTGAAAAGATTTCAAAAAATCAATATTATCAGCAAAATCGAACAAAATATTTAAACCGGGTAAAATAACATTTGAAAGGAGAAGGAACACAATTAAAAGTATAACCATACCAAAATCGCGTAAAATTCCTATAAATGCACCTTTATCTTTAGAAACTCCGAAAATACCGTTT
>JBGRQB010000149.1:0-10620 GCA_041725875.1 Rhodothermaceae bacterium | reverse complement strand
ACTGAAATAGCTCTTGAATTCGAAAAAGAAATTGAAATTAGTGATATGAGAAACGAAATTGCCCAGTTAAGTTTGGGTAATATCGAAGTTAAGACTTTTGGAAACAGCAACGGTATTCTTGTAAGAACAGAATTACAGGAAGTTCCTGCTGCAATATTTCCGAATGTTGTAAAAGCAATCAACAAATCAATTGAAAAACATATTCCGGGATTACAGAAAACTGAAGTATCCAGAACAGAAAACTCTGTTGTTTATCAGGTATCTGATAATGAAACTGTTAAAAATGTTATAGCTCAATTAGCAAAAGATGGTTTCCAGGCAACTCCTCTTTCTTATGAAGATACTAATACTCAGTTAACTGTTCATGTTGGAATTGCTGACTGGATAGAAGAAAACTTAATTGAAAAACACCCAGATAATCCTTTCAAAGTTCTGAAAGAAGATCAGGTGGGTCCAAAAATAGGTAACGAACTTAAAAGAGATGCTGTTGTTGCAGTAGCTTTCGCCCTTTTAGTAATTCTTATTTATCTTGGTTTCCGTTTCAAATTTGTTTTCTCAATTGGTGCGGTTATTACATTATTCCATGATGTTATGATTACATTAGGTATGTTCTCATTATTGTATGGATTAATTCCAGGGCTTAACCTGGAAATTTCAAGTGCAGTTGTTGCTGCCTTCCTTGCATTGGTTGGTTATTCAATTAACGATACCGTGGTTGTTTTTGACCGTGTGAGAGAAAATATGAAACTTCACAAAACAGAAGAATTGATGAAAAATATTAATGATGCAATCAACAAAACAATGCGTCGTACAATTATTACTTCTGTAACTACTTTAATTACTGTTACAGTTTTATTAATTTTTGGTGGCGATGTATTAAGAGGATTTGCATTTACATTATTCTTCGGTATCTTGATTGGTACTTATTCTTCAATTTTCGTTTCAAGTTCATTTGTTTACGAATATTCAACTCGCAGCAAAAAACGAATAGAATTTTAATTCTTACTTGTATAAAACAAAAAAGCCTCTTAAAAAGAGGCTTTTTTTATATCTAATATTAAATTTTCATTTCTAATTAAATAACCAGATTTAACTTGCCATACACCTCAAAAGGATAATCTTTCTTTTCACCTGAGTAATTGTAATTTTTGTGCGGATCCTGAAGATTTTTATGATCCAAAGAATATTTTGATGAAATTTTTTCAAGTTCATTTTTGTTAGAAGACGTATCATCTTCTTTTTCACCTTTCTGAAGCTCTAGTCTTGCCTGTTGTTCCAATTTGGTAGCAGCAGCAGCGACTTGTCTGTCCTTTGGAGACGGGTCAGCCGGGGCTAAGGCAGCCTGTTTTATCTTTTTAGCTTTTTCTATAGTTGCTTCAGGATCATCCTGAACTTTTGAAGTATCAATACGCACATTGCCTCCAACAGCATATCTTTTGCCATCAGGGCCAATTTTGTATTCATAATTGGGAGCGCCAACTGCTAGGTTACCAGCTGAGGATTTGTGGGCTTGTTCGTGACGTCTAACTTCTTTATCTCGTTTCTTTAGCTTTTCGAGATATTTCTTTTCCTCGTCAGAAAGTTCGCTTTCTTTGCCTTGTTCTTTGACTCCGTTAAGTCTTGAATCGAATTCCGCTTCTTCCCCTTCATTGGATTTACTTAACTTTCCAATCTGGTTGATAGTGGCGTACATTGAATCAAGATTCGAAGTACTATGTAAATATGTAATGCTAGCCTGAAACATCCCTTTTCCAGAATCTAGTTTTCCTTAGTGAATTATCGTAAAACATTTTGAAAGCTTTAATGAAAATATAATATTTTTTATACTTTCAAGCTAAATGAAAATTCAGTCCCTTTACCTACAGTACTTTCAACAGTAATTTTAGACCCATGTGCCTCAATAATATGCTTGACTATCGCCAAACCTAATCCAGTACCTCCAATGGCTCTGGATCTATCTTTATCAACACGGTAAAAGCGTTCGAATATTCTATCGAGATCCTTCTCTGCAATACCAATACCGATATCCCGTACCAGAATATACACAAAATCTTCTTTTTTCGCAACTTCTAATTCAATTTTTCCATATTCAGTGTATTTTATTGAATTCTGAATAAGATTGACCAGAACCTGCTTTAATCTTTTTTTATCTCCAAATACTTTGATATCTTGATCAACTTCTACCAACTTGAGTTGCAAGTTTTTCTCTTCAGCTATGATAGTCATATCACTTACTATAGTCTGTAGAAATTCAGATAAATTGAAATACCTGAAAGATAATCTCATTTCGCCAGACTCAATCATCGAAATATCTATCAAATCATTTAAGAGATCATTCAAATTTAATGTTCTGAGAATAGCTTTATCTAAAAAGCCCTTGTTGACCTTAGGATCATTAATTGCGCCGTCTCTGAGAGTCTCCAAATAGCCTTGTATGGCAAATATTGGTGTTCTCAGTTCGTGCGATACATTGGCAAGAAACTGAGTTCTTACTAATTCAAGCTTTTTCAAATTATCTATATCATTTCTTGATCTGAGAAACATAGCTTTAATATCACCTTCAAGCTCAATCAGTTCTTTCCCCAATCTGATTTCATCAGGTGCAGAATATTCGTTATTATAAATCTTGTTGATAATTTCTTTAATGTTACTAATCTCTTTTTTTCGTTTTTTCCCAATGTGAGCTAAAACGTATATAAAGATAATAGCAAGTGCTATAACCATTAATAAAATTAAAGAAAATGCAAGATCTAAAGATAAACTCAGAAGCAGAATCAAAATTGGGAAAAAGACAAATATTTCTTTTACATAAATATTTGCAAAGCCAATATTACTCCTGATGTTATAAAGAAATCTTGAAACGATACCCCACTCCTTTGATAGTTTCAATCATTGAAGCAAATTCGCCCATTTTCTCTCTTATTTTACGAACGTGAACATCAACTGTTCGTTCAACAACATAAACATCAGAACCCCAAATATCATTTAATATTTGCTCTCTTGGAAAAACTTTTTCCGGTTTTGATGCCAGATATGCTAAAATGGCAAATTCTTTTTTAGGGAAGAAAATTTCTTGTCCGTCAATTTTTACGGTATATTTTTCTTTATCTATTTCAAGCGGACCAACCGAAATCAATACATTTGATTCTTTGGTAAATGTTTGTCCTGCTTCGGTTTTTCTCAGATTAGATTTTACTCTGGCAATAAGTTTTTTTGGAGAAATCGGTTTTTGTATAAAATCATCGGCGCCAATGTTTAATCCGTGAACTTCATCCAATTCACTGGATCTGGCGGTTAAAAACATAATCGGGGTGTTTTCAAATCCTGTTTTCTCTCTTATTTTTGAACAGGTTTCGTATCCGTCCATAACCGGCATCATAACATCTAAAATTATTAAATCCGGTTTAGCCGAAAGTTTTTCAATTGCACCTTTTCCGTTATTTGCAGCTACAACTTCAAATCCTTCCTGTTCAAGATTATATTGCAAAAATTCTACAATATCGTGTTCGTCATCAACTAATAAGATTTTAGCGGTCATTTAATTTTCCTATATGTTAATTTTTACAAATTCAGCTATTTGTTTTGCCAAACCTTCAGGATCAAGATTAACCAACTTATGCAATTCGTTTTGTGTTCCGTGTGTTACAAATTTGTCTTCCAGACCGACAATTCTCAAATCATTCTTATATGACATCTCACTGAAATATTCAGAAACGCCTGAACCAAAACCACCAATTTTGCTGTTTTCTTCAACAGTAACTATAGTGGAATGATTTTTAACTATTTCATCAATTAATTCAGTATCGAGCGGTTTTACATATCTGGCATTAACCACTGTACAATTGATATCATATTTTTCCAAAATCTCAGCTGCTTTGAGAGAATTATCAACCATATTTCCAACAGCAAATATTGCTACTTCTTCTCCGGTTCTAACTATTTCTCCCTTACCAATTTCAACTTCTCTGAAATCATCTTCAAGCTCTACTCCCAAAGCATTTCCACGAGGATATCTGAGGGCAATTGGACCTTTTTTGTAATTAACTGCAGTCCAGAGCATATTTCTTAGTTCAGCTTCATCTTTTGGAGACATAATTACCATATTTGGTATCATTCGCAGATAAGAAAGATCAAAACAACCGTGATGCGTCGGGCCATCGGCACCAACCAGCCCGGCTCTGTCGAGCGCAAATACAACGTGCAGTTTTTGCAGAGCTACATCGTGAATAATTTGATCAATTGCTCTTTGCAAAAAGGAGGAATATATAGCTGTAACAGGAACAATTCCTTCTGTTGCCAGACCAGCAGCAAATGTTACTGCGTGTTCTTCTGCAATACCGACATCATAAAATTTGTCAGGACATTCTTTTTGCATAATATTCAACCCGGTTCCATCCGGCATTGCGGCTGTAATACCAATAACATCGTCTCTTTCGGCAGCAATTTCTTTTAATGCATTACCAAAAACCGAAGTATAACTTACTTTTGATGATTTGTTTAACGCTTCTCCTGTATCTTTGTCAAAAGGATTGGAAGCATGCCATTTGCTGGAACTATCTTCAGCAGGTTGATATCCCTTCCCTTTTTCAGTCATAACATGAACAAGAACAGGTCCGTTAAGATTTTTAATTCTTTCAAATACTTTTGTAAGTTGTTTGATGTTATGCCCCTTTACAGGACCAAAATATTTGAACCCGAGAGCTTCAAACAGCATTCCCGGAGTTACAATTGCTTTGATACCCGACTCGAGTCGATGAGCGACACTTCTTATTCTGTCACCAAAATTTTCAAGTTTGCCTGTAAAATCCCAAACAGCTCCCCTGAATTTGTTAACTTCGGGATGAGACATTAGATCGGTAAAATAATTGGAAACGCCCCAAACATTTGGAGCTATTGACATGTTATTGTCATTTAACACAACAATTAAATTGCTTTTTAGTACACCTGAATTGTTTAGCGCTTCGTATGCCATACCGCCTGTCATTGAACCATCTCCAATAACAGCAACAACTTTTCTCTCTTCGTTGTTTAATTTTCCGGCTTCGGCAATACCAAGTGCAGCGGAAATTGATGTAGAGGCATGTCCTGCCCCGAAAACATCATATTCGCTTTCACTTCTTTTCAGGAATCCACTGATTCCTTTAAACTTTCTAATAGTATTTAAAACATCTCTTCTTCCAGTTAAGACTTTGTGCGGGTAACATTGATGTCCCACATCCCAAACTATTTTGTCTTCAGGTGTGTTAAAAACTCTGTGTAATGCGACTGTCAGCTCAACTGTTCCCAGTCCGCTTCCAAAATGACCGCCTATTTGCGAAATAACATCTATAACATATTCCCTTAGTTCGTCACACAACTGTTTAAGTTGCGTTTCTTCCAGCTCTCGCACATCTTTTGGCGACTCAATATCAAACAGCAATTTGTATTTAGATTTTTCTATCATCGATTTCCAGCTTTCCTAATTTCTCTTAAAGTTCACTTTCCAATTTTTTCTTGAGTTCGGTAATTTTAAGTTCGGCTTTATCAAGAGTTTTGTAGCATTCTTTAGAAAGCTTCATTCCCTCTTCGTAAAGTTTAACCGATTCTTCCAAACCAACTTCTTCACTTTCAAGAAGGTTTGATATTTCTTCTAATCTGGTTAGTGATTCTTCAAAAGATTTATTATTTCTTTTCGCCATAATCTAGTTCAACTTCTCCATCGTAAAATTGTAATGTAACCGGATTTCCGGTTTCAAGTTTTTCTGACCGCGTAACAAAACTGTTTTTTTGTTTAACAATTGCAAAGCCTTTTTTCAAAATTTTGGTAAGGTCATTGGCTTCAATTTTGTTTTTAAGTATTTCAACTTTCGAGCGATTTGTCTGTATTTTGATTTTTATTTCGGAATCTATTTTATAAATCAAACTATCCATAAATTGGGCTTTATTTCTAATTAAGTCAGCAGGACTCCTAAAACCATAGGAATTAAGTATATTCCTTATTTCAACCCTATTATTTGAGATAATTTCATTTATTTTTTCGGTTGTAGTATATGAAAAATCGTCTATAAAGGCAAAGATTTCATTGATATCCGGCGTTGCCAGTTCCATTGCCGCAGAAGGTGTAGGGGCTCGTAAATCAGCTACAAAATCAGCAATTGTGAAATCTATTTCGTGTCCCACAGCACTTATTACAGGAACCTCAGAATCAAAAATTGCTCTGGCCACAATTTCTTCATTAAAACACCACAAATCTTCCAGAGATCCTCCGCCTCTTCCTGCAATAATTAAATCTATATCGCCAGCTTTATTTAAGCTTTCTATTCCATCTACAATTTCGCCTGCGGCTCCCTCTCCCTGCACTCTACTGGAAGCAACCACAAGTTCTGTAAGAGGATATCTTCTTTCAGCAACTGAGATCATATCGCGCAAAGCAGCGCCGTCAATTGCAGTAACTATTCCTATTTTCTGAGGAAACTTCGGTATTTCCTTTTTGTTTTCTTCATCAAACAAACCTTCTTCCGACAAATCACTTTTCAGTTTTTCATAAGCTGCCTGAAGTTCACCAACTCCGGCCGGTTTTATAGATCTGCAATCAAGCTGATAGGTTCCTCGCGGCGGGTACACGGTTATTCTTCCCGTTATGACCACTTTCATTCCATCCTGCGGAGTGAAAAAGACATAATTGTTAATTCCCTTCCACATTGTGCAGTTTATCTGGGCGTTTTCATCTTTAAGTGTAAAATACCAATGACCCGAAAAATGGGCTTTGAAATTGGAGATTTCACCAATAATTTTCACAGATTCAAATGAATCTTCCAAAATTAATTTAACTGAATTTGTAAGTTCGCTTACACTTAAAACCGTATTCATAAAACCTATAAGTTGATTGAAAAGAAACTTGAGTATAATCCGATTGTTATTTCGTTGAAATCAAGTCCGTTTTTAACAGGAACAAAATTGTATCTGTATCTGCCATAAAGAGTAAAAATACTGGATATTTTCATAAATCCAATTGAAATCTCAGGACTTAATCCGTTATGTCCGGAAAAATCTGTAAAACCACTTATTCCGGGAGAAATAAACTCAAGATAAGGAATAGTAAAAATCTGTTTATATCCGATGCGTAAAATATTTTTCACATTTTCGGAGCGAAAAATATGTGCATATTCAGCTCCTATATATCCATCCGGGTAGTTAAAATCGCTACCGCTGAAAGTAAGAAAGGCAATCTCTTTTGTAACAGCAAAATAATCTTTTCCGTCAATGTTAAAATATGTTGGATAGGGCATACCAAAAACAGCACCGCCAATACAACACATTTTAAACAAAGAATAATTCATTTCCTGGACTTCCTTTATATCAAAATTGAGCGGAAGTTCTATTTTATCTGCTACTTTGTAGGAATTTCCTCTGGTGACAAGTATTTCGTAAAAAATTGTCTGGCCAGAAAAAGAATAATCGGAAACATCCAGTTCGAGTCTGTGTTCATCGGTTAAAGCTGTTGAAACTTCTATTTCATACTTTTCATCAAGTTTAATTTTAGCTTTGCAGCTGTCGCTGGTAAAAAAAGATAAAATAAACTTTGGCGGAGTTTTAGTTGTTATGTAGGAATCGATAAGAAAAACTTCTAATTCTTCCGGCTCATTCTGAGCAAAGCAAAATGTTAAAAGAAGTATCAATATTGTAAAGAATTTCAGCATACCAAACCGATTAATTTTTGATCCTAAAATTTAATATATTTTTACCTAAATAATTACATTAATAAGTATCTCTCCCAACATTTAATGATTTGGTAAATTGTTAATTAATTTGGTGAAGTGTATATTTCCAGATTAAATTTAATGAAATGAGGAAATATGAAAATATTAGTAAGCAACGATGACGGAATAGGGGCAAGAGGAATACAGGAATTGGCAAAAGCATTAAAAGAAATAGGTGATGTCACTGTTGTTGCGCCACTTAGTGAGCAAAGTGCCGTCGGACACGCAATTTCTATGAAAAACCCTTTAAGAGTTACAGAACATTACGTAAATGGTGAATTTTTTGGATATGCTGTTAGCGGAACACCTGCTGATTGCGTAAAAATGGGAATCAGAAATATAATGGAGGAAAAACCTGATATTGTTGTATCAGGGATAAATCACGGATCAAATGTGGCAGTAAACATAATTTATTCAGGAACAGTTTCAGCAGCAAGAGAAGCTACCTTTATGGATATACCTTCAATTGCAATGTCGATAACAAGTCACAACCCAGAACATTTTGATCCGGCAACTCAGATTGCAAAAGAACTTGTAGAAAAAGTTGTGAAAAATGGTTTAACACAAGGAACTTTATTAAATGTAAATGTTCCAAACGTCCCTTCTGAAAAAATTCAAGGGACAAAAATAACAACTCAGGGACTTTCTACCTGGGATGATTATTACGAAGAAAGAATAGATCCTTACGGTAATAAATATTACTGGCTTAAAGGAACTCTCGGCGATGGAAATCTTGGTGAAACCTCAGATGAATTTGCAATTGAAAATAATTTCATTTCCGTAACTCCAATTCATTTTGATTTGACTGACACTGATATGGTTGACAATTTAAAAAACTGGGATTTGAGGTAGTTAAAAGTTTTGTTCGAGATCGAAAATATAAACATTGAATTTATGGAGAATCCTCTTTATCTCCTGATTGGAATTATATTTTTGATCTCATACGCTTTTTATGTGTACAGATATACTATCCCTGTAATTTCCAAGATAAAAAAAACTTTTCTCGCGCTGCTCCGATTTTCCGCTTTGTTAATTTTACTGTTAATTATTTTTCAACCAGTAATTAATTATACACAACCGGTTCAACACAAACAGAAAAATTATATTTTTTTGGATAACTCAAAGTCGATACAATTAGTCGACACACTACTAACAAATAACATCATCACAAAAATTTATGATTTTTATCAGACTCAAAAAACTGATCTTGATTTATTTTCATTTTCAGATTCTGTTAGAGATTTTAATTTTGATCAAAAACCGTTTACTGGTAAATCTACAAACTTTGAAAATGTATTTAGTTTTTTATCTGAGAATAGTAATGATTTATCAACGATAACTATTATAAGTGATGGTAACTCAAACTCCGGGAAATCGTTTAATAAAAAAACTGAATATATCAATACCCCAATATTTACAGTCGGTTTAGGAGAGTCAGTTAAAACAGATGACTTACTGATCAAGAAAATTAATCACAGTTCTTTTATTTACACTGACGTTAAAACAAAAATAGAAGTCGTTATTGAAACAAATACTTTTGGAAAAAATGTAAATGTTTCAATGCTGGTTGCCGGAAAAATTGCTCAGACTAAAAACATAAAGCTTCAAAATCAGTTTACTGAAATTGGCTTTGAATTTTCACCATCTTCCCCAGGGAAAAAGAGAATTAGTTTTAGTGTAACACAACTCGAGAATGAAAAAAATATCAACAACAATTTCAAATCAGCTGTAATAAATGTTTTAAATGATAAAATCAAAATCGGATTAGTTACCGGAAGTTTATCAAACGATTATCGTTTTATCAAAAACATTCTAAAAAATGATGATAAAAAAAAGCTGATCGAATTCGTTAAAATTAGCGATGAAATTACTAAAGGAAATCTATCAGAGTTAAGTAATTGCGATGCATTAATATTAACCGGATTTCCATCTTCTGTTAATTCAGATAGAGAAATCACTGCAATAAAGAATCTGATTTTTAATAAAAAAATTCCTTTCTTTTTTTCATTTGGAGCCGGAGTT
This sequence comes from Rhodothermaceae bacterium, assembly GCA_041725875.1. Classification (GTDB taxonomy): domain Bacteria; phylum Bacteroidota; class Ignavibacteria; order Ignavibacteriales; family Melioribacteraceae; genus JBGRQB01. Next base: position 859 of record JBGRQB010000149.1, on the reverse strand, counting down.
AATTATGAAAAGTTAGAGAAATTATCTGTACTGCTTCCGTTTAGTTTTAACATTCCAGCACAAATTAATTACAATCTTGTAACAACTGAAATTAAAAATTTTAACAGTCCGTTAATTAAAACAACTACCGGCAATCTGGTTCAGACCTGGCAAAATTTACCGCCAATTATTCAACCTGAAATTGGAATTAAATCTTCACCCGGAAGTGATATTATTCTTGTAGATGAATCAAGCGAAATTCCTTTGCTGATTACAAGCAATGTAACAGGAATTAAATCAGTTAACCTTCTTGCAAGTGCCATCTGGAAGTGGCAGTTAAATAATTCACCCAACTCTGATTTACTTGAGAATTTTTTGAACTCTTCTGTCAAATGGCTTGTTGCTGATGATGAACTTAATAATATATCCGTGCGAACAACAAAAAATATTTTTGACACAGGTGAACCAGTAGTCTTCTCTGCCAAAGTTTACAGTGAAACTTTTGATCCGTTGAGTGACGCTGAAGTTGAAATTACAATTAAGAAAAACGGAGATTTGCAAAAATTAACTTTGCAACCTGAAAGCACTCAGGGAAGTTACGGTGGTTCTTTGGAGCTTAACAAATCAGGAAAATATAATTACACAGCTAATGTTACTCGCAATAATAAATCTCTGTTTTCTAAAAAAGGAAGTTTTGAAATATCTGATACTGATATTGAATTTATTAGCTCCGGATTAAATAGAGGATACTTGGAAAACATCTCTCGCAAAACAAACGGGAAATATTTTTCGGCAAATGAAATTTCTAGTCTTCTAAATCAGATTAAAATGATAAATCAAAAAAATCAAATTATTATTGATGAGCAACATTCAATTTCAT
>JBGRQB010000148.1:0-11054 GCA_041725875.1 Rhodothermaceae bacterium | reverse complement strand
TGAAAAGTGTGATAATATGGCTAAAAACGGTTTGCCAATTTTTGATGACAACACTGTTGTTTTAACACACTGTAATACTGGTCAGTTAGCCACTGGCGGAGCCGGAACCGCATTTGCTGTTATTCAGAAAGGTTTTGAAGAAGGGAAGGTTAAATTTGTATATGCAGATGAAACCAGACCACTTTTACAAGGAAGCAGATTAACTGCTTTTGAGCTTGATAAAGCCGGTATTCCGTTTAAAATAAATACAGATTCCACTGCCGCGTTTTTAATGCAGCACGGAAAAATAGATCTTGTAATAACAGGTGCCGACAGAATTGCTGCAAATGGTGACTCTGCAAATAAAATCGGGACTTATAATCTGGCTGTTTTATGTAAACATCACAATATTCCGTTTTACATTGCTGCTCCAACATCCACAATTGATAAAAACATTGCCACAGGTAATGAAATTGAGATAGAAGAGAGAAGCAAAGAAGAAGTTCTTTCCATTAAAAATGTGAGAGTATCAAAAGAAGAATATGAAGTTTATTCTCCTGCATTTGATGTAACTCCAAATGAACTGATAAGCGGAATAATTACGGAAGAACAACTACATAAACCACCTTATAACTTTACAAAATAGGAATTTATGGCAGAGATAATAACATCAAAAGTTATTGTTCTAAAGAAACTCGATTATGGCGATACAAGCAAAATTGCCACATTTTTTTCAGAGGATAAAGGAAAAATCTCTGCAATTATAAAAGGTGCAAAGTCTCCAAAATCAAAAGCGGGTGCGTTAATCGACCCGCTTAATATTCTGGAAGTAACCTACTACAATAAATCAGGCAGGGAGATTCAGGTAATCACCCAGGCTGATCTTATTCTTCATCCGGCAAAAATAACCGAAGATCTTGATTACACAAAATTTGCATCAGCTGCAATAGAACTGGTTGATAAAATGGTTTACTCAAACCAGAGTTTTCCAATGATTTTTAAGGCTGTTGAAAGATTTATCAATCTTCTTAACCAACAGAGTCCAAATCCCGAAATGCTTTTTGCAAAGCTCTTTCTCTTCTTTTTGAAAGAAGTAGGGTATGAACCGCAGCTTGAAAATTGCATCTATTGCGGAAAAATGAAAAAAGGGGATGAGATAAATCATTTTAACTTTGAAACAGGACTTGTGTGCGATTCCTGTTCCAGAGATCATCTTACATCAATAACTTTTAGCCGGGAACTTTTCAAATTACTCAATTGTCTAAGTCAAAAAAACAACGAGTTTAACTACTCGCAAGAAAATTTGAATAAAGTATTATTCTTCCTTGAAAAGTATTTAATGTATCATGTGCCGGAGTTTAAGGGACTGAAATCATTAAAAATGTTTTAAGGATTTGTTTTTTACGGAGGTATTATGGAAAGAAAAAGAAATATTTTAGGAACCGTTTCACTTGTTTTGGTCGGATTTGTATTTGGAACTATGCTTGTAACCAGTTTTGGATGGGAAAGGCCCTCAGGTGATGAAATAAAACTGGGCGCTGATAAAGCACCTGTAGAAAAAGTAAATGTTGATGCTGCAAAACTGAATAATGCATTTGTAGATGTAGCTGAAAAAGTGACTCCCTCAATTGTTCAGATTGAAGTTGTTGCATCTGTAAAAGCAATGCCTGATGATATGTTTCATAACTTCTTTTTCAGACAAGAATCACCTGAAAAGGAGAGAAGAACCAAAGGTAAAGGAAGCGGTATTATTATATCAGATCAGGGATATATAATTACAAATAATCACGTGGTTGAAAATTCAACAAAACTGACTGTTATGTTGTCAGATCAGAGAAGTTATGATGCCACTTTAATTGGTAATGATCCTCTTACTGATCTTGCAGTTATAAAAATTGATGCCGAAGATCTGCCGGTAGCTTACCTTGGCAACTCTGATAAAATAAGAATTGGTGAATGGGTTATGGCAATTGGTAATCCTCTTTCATTTGCTTCAACTGTTACAGCTGGTATTATCAGTGCAAAAGGAAGAGATTTGAAACTGATCCGCAGTTCAGCCGGTGCTCAGGCACAATATGCTGTTGAGAATTTTATTCAGACAGATGCAGCTATTAATCCGGGTAACTCAGGCGGTGCGCTTGTTGATTTATCAGGATCAATTATCGGAATTAACACTGCAATTGCAACAGGCGGATACAGAGAAGGATATATTGGATATGGTTTTGCAATTCCAATTAATATGGCAAAAGCTGTCGCAGATCAGCTAATTGAATTTGGAACAGTTGCCAGAGGTTACATCGGAGTTTCAATTTCATCTGTAGATTATGCTACTTCCAAGGCAATCGGGCTTGATAAACCAAGAGGAATAATGATTCAGGAAATAGTTCCGGATGGTTCGGCAGCAAATTCAGATCTTGAAACAGGCGATGTTATTCTTTCTGTTGACGGCAGAGAAGTTAACCAGCCAAATGAGTTGCAGAGTTATGTAATTTCAAAAAGAGCAGGCGATTCTGTAAAACTTAAAATTTATCGTGACGGAAGTGAAAAAACTATTTCTGTTAAGTTAAAGTCCAGAGACGGTGAAACTGTTGTTAAAAAAGATAAGAAGAAAAAAACTTCTACAAAAAAAGATGGTGAAATTACAATTGAAGAATTTGAAAATGTTGGTATGACTGTAAAAGATCTTACCAGAAAAGATAAAAAATTCTTTAAAGTTGAAAATGGTATTGTTATTACAAAAGTTGAAAGATTTGGAAAAGCTTTTGAACAGGGACTTGGAAAAGGAATTGTAATAACAGAAGCTAACCAGAAGAAGATTGATTCCGTAAGTGATTTTGAAAAAATTATGGAAAAAAATAAAGGGAAAGCAATTTTATTAAAAATTACCGATGAAAAAGGTACAAAAAGACTTCTCGGATTAGAAATCCCTAAAAAATGATTAGCAAAATAAAAATATAAATTTGTTACAAAAGCGTCTTAAAATTAAGGCGCTTTTTTTATATTTGTACTGTTCAAATAAAACAAAAGGGAAATCATTGGAAATTAAAAAATTTGTGTTCAACGCATTTCAGGAAAATACTTTTGTAATTTGGGACGCTGAATCAAAAGAAGCAGCAGTTATAGATCCCGGATGTTATACAGATAACGAGAAAGAACAACTCAAAGATTTTATCCTTTCTTCCGAATTAAAAGTAAGATATCTTATAAATACTCATTGTCATATAGATCACGTTTTAGGAAACTCTTTTGTGCAGAAAGAATTCTCTCCGGATTATCTTATCCATAAAGATGATCTCTTTCTGATTGATATCCAGTATGAACATTGTAAAAAATATGGACTTGATCTTGAGCCGTTTGAAAAACCAAACCTGTTGATTGAAAAGGATGATGTTATAAAACTTGGTGAAACGGAAATAAATCTTCTCTTTACTCCCGGGCATTCACCCGGTGAAATTTCTCTTTATCACAAAGAGAGCAACCAGTGTATTACAGGTGATGTTTTATTCAGAGAGGGAATTGGACGCACAGATTTATGGGGCGGAGAATATTTTACTCTGATGGATTCCATTCAGGATGTACTCTTTAATCTTCCTGATGAAACAATTATCTATCCGGGACACGGACCCGAAAGCTCAATTGGACATGAAAAAAATAATAACCCTTTTATCTGATAATCAAAAAAGAATTATAAATGAAACAAATAAAAGAAAATCTGAAAATACTTTTTACACTTGTTTAGTATTTCCAGTTTAGGTTTCATTTATGATTCGATAATAAAATATTAAAGATTATTAAGTGGGAGGCATAGTGGAAAAGAATTTTGTTCTGCAACTGATTGCTGCTTCAAAACTGTATACAGATAACAACGGAATAATTAACAAACTTTTTGAAGATATTTCGTTCGGACTTGAACAAAACTCATTTGTGAGTGTTGTTTCTGCTTCCGGTACAGGTAAATCCACTTTGCTGAAGATAATTGGCGGACTCGAATCTTTAACCAAAGGTGAGTTAAAGATAAATACACAAAATAAAATTATCTACATCCCTTCAAAACCTTCATCTTTACCCTGGCTTAATGTAATTGAAAATATCAGCAGTGTAATGCCCGATTCCGCTGTAAATATGGAAGAAATCATTAAAATGGTCGGACTCGAAGGATATGAAACTCATATGCCAGATAACAGAAGCTTTGGCTTCCGTTTCAGAATTTCACTTGCAAGAGCACTTGCCTGCGAACCATCTGTTATTTTGCTTGATGAACCGTTTAACGAATTATCCCCTGAAAGCAAAAAAGAGATCTACTCACTTATAAATAAAATTCATTCAGAAACTAAAATCTCCTTTATTCTAAGCACAACAAACATCACAGAAGCACTTTTCCTTAGTGACGAAGTGTTTTTGTTTAAGGGAAAACCATCCAGATTAAGTGACTCAATTAAAACCGATTTTGGAAAAGATAGGGAAATATCTCTTCTGGGAACCTCCGAATTTATCAATCTGCGGAAAAAAATTGAAGAAATACTCACAGGAGAGGATGAATCGGGATTAAGCGAATTTAAGTTCTGATAATTATAAAACTATCAGTTTATAATTATATTCCCAATTTATCACAATTGTACTACATTTTTTCGAAAATTTTAGCTAAATTGTTGTTTTATAATAAGTAACAGTTATAAGTTAAAGTAATGTCGGACAAATATGTAGTTTGTCCGGAACCACCATAAGGAGTCGGCACATTGAGTATCAAAAAATTATATTTCATCAGTTTATTAATTACTCTTCTTTTATTAACCTCCTGCAGCATTTTCCAATCCGGCAGTTCACAAACAGCGACTGACACAACAGATGTCTCAGATCCGGCTGTGATCTTTACCGTTATGATTGAAGAAGCCAGAAACAGTTATGTAGAAGCACTTAATTACAAAAGCAGTAACGATACTCTTAAAACTATTGAATCATTTGAAGCTGCCCTTAAAGCAATAAACGACCTGAGTTATTTACCAGGTGCAGAAGAGAGTGAAGCTTATCTTGAGCTCGACAGATCAATAAAAGAGGATTACCGCGATTATATTGATCAGCTTGGTGAACTTCCTCAAAATGTATCTCTTTTTGCTTATGAAGAGTGGATAAGAAAAGAGATAGATGTACTTGATATTCCTGAAGCCGACGACGAGCTTCTTGATATAGATAACCGCGAAGAAATTAACGTTGGCGGGTTTAAACTTGAAATTAACAGACACGTAGAGCGTTTTATTGAATTTTTCACAGGTCGCGGAAGAAAAACAATGGAAGCCTGGTTAAGTCGCTCCGGAAAATATTTCCCTATGATGGCTTCTGTCTTTAAAGAAGAACAGGTTCCCGAGCAGTTAATTTTTCTTAGTATGATTGAAAGTGGTTTACGTCCGGCAGCAAGATCCTGGGCAAGAGCCGTGGGAATGTGGCAGTTTATTAAATCCACTGGTAAGCATTACGATCTCAGAGTAAACTTTTATGTGGATGAAAGACGCGACCCTGAAAAAGCAACACGTGCTGCTGCCCAGCATTTGAGAGATTTGTTTTATCAGACCGGTGACTGGTACGTTGCTTTGGCTCATTACAATTGCAGTTACAGAAGAATTAAATGGGCAATGCGACAGGCAGGAAGCAAAAACTACTGGAAAATAAGAAGGTTTCTTCCTCGTGAAACAAGAGGATATATTCCTCAATACATTGCAGCTACTCTGATTGCAAGTCAGCCGGAAAAATATGGTTTTACAAATATCCAGTATGAAAGACCAATTGATTACAAAACATATAAAATAAAGCAGAGAACTGATCTGAATGTTCTTGCAAAATGTGCCGGAATAAATCTAAAAATGATAAAGGAAATGAATCCTGAACTTATTCAGCACACAACACCGCCAAATTACGACGGCGGATATCCGTTAAAAATTCCTACAATTTCTTACGATGCATTTGTAAAAAATCTTGAAAGCATTCCTGAAGAAGCAAGATTGCAGTATGTTATTCACACTGTTAAAAAAGGAGAAACTCTTTCTCATATCGCATATAAATACAAAGTAAGATTAGCGCATCTTGCAAAAGCTAATAATATGTCGATTAAGAAAAGTATTCGTCCGCGACAAAAACTTAAAATCCCTATTTCCAATTTTAACCCAAAATCGTTTACAATTGATAATATAGATTTTGTTGCAGTTGCAGATTCATTAAACGGCAAAAATGATAAAGCCCCTTACAGACTTGTAATTTCTGATGTTGACGGAGAAAATGATTATCTTAAAATTTATCAGGGTGCATATAACAGAGATTCAGTTCTTGTTGTGCCTGAAGGAAAAGAAAAGGTAATTTACAGAGTAAAGAAATATGATAAACTGGTTGATATAGCTCAGTTATTCGACGTAAGGGTTTCTGATATCAGAAACTGGAACGGATTATCTTATACAACTTACGTCAGAGTAGGGGATAATCTTAACATCTTTGTTAACCCGAAAAAGAAAGACTATTATGCATCTATAAATAAACTAAACCGTGCTGACAGACTAAAAATAATTTACGCAAACTCTGGTGGTAAATGGATTTCTCACAGAATTCGCAGAGGAGAAGTTCTTGGTAAAATTGCTGGAAAATATGGTGTTTCGGTTAAGAAAATTAAACAATGGAACAATTTAAGAACCAGCAGAATTGTTGCAGGTAAAAAGTTACAGATCTTTATTGGTGACAGTAAATATGCTTTAAGTGTGCCAAGAAGTTCATCAAGTAAAAAATCATCCGGCACAACAAAATATAAAGTGCGCAGGGGTGACAACTTGAGCAAAATAGCTCACAAATTCAGAGTCTCAGAAGCAGATCTGAAAAAATGGAACAACCTGAAATCGAGTCGTATTTATGCCGGAAAGACACTTATTGTAAATGGTAATGCAACAAAAAAAGATAAAAAAGTTTATGTAAAAACTGCCAATAAGGTAAGCTATAAAATCAAAAAAGGTGATACTCTAAGTGATATAGCTCTTAAATATAAAGTATCTGTTGAAGCTTTAAGACAGTGGAACGGAATAACCGGAAACAACATCAGAGCCGGTAAAAAACTTGTAATATACAGAAGCAGCAGCAAATCAGCTTCTGCAGCACCTGCAACTGCCAAAGCAATTCCGTCTTCAAATGTTAAAACTGACGGAAACACGGTTCTTTATACTGTAAAATCAGGTGACACTTTGGGTCATATAGCTGAAAACTACGGAATCAGCTCCAGAGAAATAAGAAAATGGAACGATTTACCAAACAGCAGAATTAAACCTGGTCAGGTTCTGAAAATTTATCCCGATTACAAAGATATGAAGGATAAAGAAGGTGCAAAAAAGTATAAAACCACAATTGTCGGTAAAAACGTTAACTCAAAACCGGTGCGCGAACATAAAGTACGCAGAGGTGAATCTCTGATTAAAATAGCTAAAAAATATCATGTTCGTGTATCAGATTTGAAAGAATGGAACGATTTATCGAACAATAAGATCAAAGTTGGACAGAAACTAAAAATTCACTAAAAACGTTGTAATTAAATAATTAATTCCTTAATATTGATGGAATATTAAGGGAAATCATAATATATGAAGAAATGTATCATTCTTGCTAACGGTGAGGCACCGTTAAAATCTGCCCTGAACAAGCTTAAAAAACTTGGATATGCAGATCTCTATTGCGCTGACGGCGGAGCCAATTCAGCAAAAAAAATGGGACTTATGCCCGATTACATAATTGGAGATCTTGACTCAATTGATCTGGATACTGTTAAGTTTTACGATGGTAAAAGTCAGCTTATTCATTATACCAGACAATCAGATACTGATGTTGAAAAAACGTTAAAGTTTGTTGTAAGAAAAAAATATGATGAAGCTGTTTTAACTGCCGGAACCGGCGACAGACTTGATCATTCTCTTACAAATTTGAGTTTGGTTTATAAATATTTCAACAAAATAAAAGTCAGTGTTTTACACCAATCATCAATTCTGACACCTATTTCGGGTCAGAACATAATCAAAACCACTCAAGGTGAACCAATATCAATTCTTGGCTTTACCAGCGATACAATTGTTACTTCGCAGGGATTAAAGTATCAGCTTATGGGAACCAAAGTCTGCTTCGGCATAATGGACAGTCAGAGCAACGAAGCTGTAAGTTCTCAGATATATGTTAATGTTGAAAACGGAATTGCGTTTTTAATCAGAGACTTTAAAACCTGGTTTGAGAACAAATAAACAATTATAATATTTTCCTTTCGGGCAATACGACAAAATTTAATAAACATTTCTATAATCCGGAACAACTACAGATTGTTTCGGATTAAGAAAATAATATCAATTACGGGATTAAAATTATGATTAAGCAAAAAATCGTAAAATATTTGATGCTGATTACAATTGCAGTATTAACTTTTAATTTGCAGTTTGCGCAGGATAAGTTTTCTGAATCGCAGAAAATAATGATTCCTGAACACAGCAACTACAGTTACTTTGGTTCTTCCGTTGCTGTTTCTGAAAACTACCTTGTCGCAGGAGCTTCAAGAGCTGACGGTGATTTGGGGGCCGCATATATTTTTGAGTTGAAAGAAGGGAAATGGAAACAGGTTGTTAAACTTGTTGCTGATGAAAGGGTTCCTGACAGTAAATTTGGATGTTCTGTTGCAATTTCAGGTGATCGTGTAGTTGTAGGAGCAAACGCAGCTAACACTACCGGATGCGCTTATGTTTTTGAAAAAGCCGGAGATAAATGGACACAGAAAGCATTGCTGAAAGCCGACAACGGCAAGGCTAATGATAAGTTTGGCGGAAATGTATCAATTTCAGGAGATTACATAATAATTTCTGCTCACGATACTGATTTGAAAGGAATAAGTAATGCCGGTGTTGCATATATATTTGAAAAGGAAGAAAACGACTGGCAGCAAAAAGTCAAACTTGAAACTGAAAATATAAATAAAAATAGTAACTTCGGATGGGCAGTATCAATCTCAGGTAATTGGGCTGCTGTTGGAGGCGCGCGCGTAAGTGCTGCCGGAAAAGAATTTGCCGGAGCTGTTTCTCTTTATGAAAGAGAAAACGGAAAATGGGTTTTAAGAAAAACATTAATCTCAGAAAACCCTGTTGAAGAAGGTCAGTTTGGACATTCAGTTTCTATTTCCGACGATAAATTAATTGTAGGAGCCTGGTACGAAACAGTAGATGGCAAAACTAATGCAGGCGCGGCATATATCTATGAAAAAGAAAACTCCGACTGGATTTTAAAAGCCAGATTAACCGCAGCTGATACCAAAACATTTGGAGAAGCTGTTAAGATTTCAGGAGATTATGCCCTTATAGGATCAGATGATAATGACCGCAAATATATTGGTAATGCTTATCTGTTTAAGAAAGAGAATGGCAAATGGATGCAGCTGCAAAAGATTTACGACAGCAAAGGCAATAAGCACGATTATACTGCTAAGTCTGTTGCGTTAAAAGAAAACTTTGCTATTTTAGGAGCAGTTGGAGCAGATAATGGAAAAGTGAAAAATTGCGGTGCTGTTTATATTTTCAAGAAATAACGATAAAAAATATTCTAACTTGGTAATAGAAGAAACCCCTTTATAATTTGCATAAAGGGGTTTTTATATTTAGTAGCTTTCAGATTGTCTTGATTTTCTTTTTGAACTCTTTCGTTTTTTCGAAATTGTAAAAGGATTTAACTCCAGCGGATTAAGCATTTCAACATAAGTCGTTTTTATCTTACCGCTATAAGGTTCAAAAAACTTTTTGATAAAATCAGGCTTGGCTTCTGCAAAAGGAAGCTTATATTTATCTTCTTTCATAAGTTCAATTTCTTCTTCAATCAGCTTTTTATACTTCTGATTTTCATTCTGAAGATAATTATCAAATACTTTTAACATAAAATGATTAATTTTATTACTTATTTTATCGCTTCTGCTTTCACGAAGATCATTTATAAAATCTTCGGTGCTGTTGCTGCTTTCATTTCCAAAGTGATGATGACTGCCGTCTGTATTGCCCGGAACAGGGAAGTTTGGTCCGTCACCCAAATCAACACCAAGTGATACATAATATGTCATTGTAAAATAATAGTAATATTCACCTACAGACATATTATATTTTTCCAGCATTTTGTGTCTGTAGTTAAAATACTCAAGAATCTCCGGAATAGCGGAAAATCCGGTATTAACCATTGTCAGTACTTCTGAAAAAGAATTATCTTTATCTTCGTTTTCATCCGCATCTTCCATTTTGATGCTTATTGTGCTTAGAGCATATGTAAAATCAGGACTCATAATTTTTATGCTGTCTCTTATCTCCATAAAAATTGCAAATCTTTCCTCCGAAAGCAGATTCTCTTCGGGTGAATACTGGTCGTAGTTTTCATACTGATCTTCAAGATCGTTTATAACAGTCTCAAACTCTTCAATTTTTTCAACTTTATCAGAAACAAAATTGTAGCCGATGATACCAATTATTATAAGAATAATTACAACAGCTCCGCAACCTATTCCGCATCCTGTGAGAATTTTCGAGTTTTTTTCCATTTAGCCTCCGGAAGAAAATATAAAATGATCTTTATATTAATTCAAAATTTTTACAAATACAAATAAATAAAAAAATGAAGATAGATTACTTAGTTTAAGAGAGTTTTTATCCAATGAAGTAGAAAAATATGCTGGGCAGCAAACTATACCGAAACAACAACTTGCTTGGGGGGAAGTTTGTCGTGCTATGTCACCTCGAGGCACTCGAGAGGTCTCAATATAGCATTCCGCACAATTTAACATTTAGATTTCTCCGTCGCTTTGCTCCTGTGAAATGACATTCCACTGTTAAACATAATCCGGGTGCCTGAGTGATCCGGCGAAGTGTTACACGAAGCCGGATTGTATCGAAGGCACGTATTGCACACGATGACTAAAGTCATCGACTACCAAACAATTTCTTTTCAAATAGGATACAACTCCGCTCTAACTGGCCTCTACATGGCCTTTAAATAGGAAGCAACGCCGAATTTAATAACTAATTACTGACGATTAAAATTCTGTAGAT
>JBGRQB010000147.1:0-11078 GCA_041725875.1 Rhodothermaceae bacterium | reverse complement strand
AAGTTTTCTTTCCCGATTTTAATATTTTTAGTTAAATATTTTTTATATCCAACCATCTGAATATGAAAATCATAATTGCCAAATGGTATGTTTTTAATTTCAAATTTTCCTTCGGAATTGGTGACATCACCTATGACACTTTGCGGATTGCTTTGGTTAACTATAAATACATTTGCTAATTCAACAATTTCATTTGTTTCTTTGTCAAAAACCCTGCCTGTAATTGTTCCTTTTTCATTTGCTAAAATAGTTATGCTGCTCAGAAGTATAATTAAAACTAATAAGGATTTAATTGATTTCACTAATAATTCCCTTTCTCCATTGTTAATTATTTCATTTGAAATAATTTAGAAACCAATTTTGAAGGAAATTTGAAGTTGATAAAATTGAGGTAATTTATGCGTTAAAAATCTGCTAAATAGCTCAAAAATCAGAAATAAATTTTGATTGTATGATTTTGATCGGAATAGAGATATTCTATTTTCAAATTATATAATTCGCAAATCTTTTTGACTATCGATAATCCAAGTCCAAGTGATTTTGATGCCTGATCTGCTTTTTTGAATCGATTAAATAAATCTTCAGGTGGTACTTTTAGCTCAGCTCCCGGATTAGAAATGCTAAATGACGATTCATTAACCGTAATATTAATTTTCCCTGATTCGCTGCAATATTTAACAGCATTTTTCAGAAGATTGCCAATCAAAATATCAGCTAAATGAGAATGCAATTTCAGAACCGGAGAGGAATGATAATTTTTATCAAAGCTGATATTTCTCAGTTCAGCCATATCTGTAAAATTGTTGAGATTTTTATCAATTAATTCAGTTATCTGAATTGAATTAAAATCAGTAAATTGTCCGTTTTCAATTTTTGTTAATAACAGCAGCGCCTGATTTAATCTGGCTAATTTTGTGGTTGCCTGATTTATATTTTGAAGATGACTTATCTTTTCACTATCAAGTGAATCTTCCTGAATCATAAGTTCAATTTCAGATTGAATAACTGATATTGGCGTTTGCAGTTCGTGAGAAGCGTTTTCAGAAAATTCTTTCAGAGCGCTGTAGTCACGACCCACTTTTTCAGTCATTTCATTTATTGCTTTATTCAGATTTTTTATCTCTAATATGTCAGAGTGAGGAAGTTCTAATGCTTTTCCTTTTGTTATATTAAAATTTGTTACCTGATTAACAATGTCAGAAAAGGCAGTCCAGGTTTTCTTTGACATCAAATAATTCATTATTCCCAGACAAACCAGCAAAAAGGATAAAACAAAAATCAGCATTCTTTCCAAGGCTTCAATTAAATCTTCAGAATCCACTAATAATTTTCTTAAAGTGATAACATAGGTTTCTCCGTTAATTGTATGATTAAACCTTAGCTGTCTGTAAGATTGCAACGGTGGTTTATATCTGGAGTGCTTATGCTTTCTCGGAGCCGGAATAAGAGTATCTTTTATCTCTTCCCAATACCTGTTTGTAAATGTTGTTTTTTCAATATTCAGATGAATACTTAAATTTTTATAATCGGAAGTCATTTCAGAATAATTTTCAGCAAACCTTCTTATAACTTCTCTTTTTTCGTCATATATTTTGTAATCAACTTTTTCATCTACTTCGTGTCTGAGGAAAAAATATGCAGCCACTCCACTGATCAAAATAATCAGTGAAGATACCAGAAAAAAGTTTAATGTTATTTTGTTTATTAATTTCATAGGTCTACAAATTTATATCCCACACTGTATACTGTTTTAATATAATCATTTCCTCCTTTTTCCAAAATCTTCTTTCTCAAATTTTTTATGTGAGTGTACACAAAATATAAAGAATCGGAAAGGTCGATGTTATCCTGCCACAAATGTTCGGCAATTGCTTCTTTTGTCATAACACGGTTTTTATTGGAGATAAAAAATATTAATAAATCGTATTCTTTTTTTGTTAATTTTAACTGTTTATTGTTAACCCAGACCGTTGCATCATTATGGTTAATAAATATCTCGTTAAATCTTGTTTCGTTGTTGCCTTCAAACTTTCTTCTTCTGATTACTGATTTAATTCTGGCGTTTAACTCGGCAAGGTGAAAAGGCTTTGTGATATAATCGTCGGCTCCGAGTTCGAGTCCGAGAATTTTTTCATCCAGTGAATTTTTTGCAGAGATTATAATAATTCCTGTATTTTTCTTCTCCATTTTTAATTCGCGAATCAAATCGAGACCACTGCCATCGGGCAGAGTCAGATCAACCAAAACTATATCATATTCATAGACTGATATTTTTTCCGAAGCTTTGATATAATTAGGTACAGTTTCGCAAATATACCCTTCACTTTTCAGGTAATTTAAAATTGATACTGCAATTGCTTCTTCATCTTCAATTAGTAATAGTTTCATAGGAGATATAAAATCAATTATAACGGATTTACCGATTTGAGCTAACGGTTTATCTGAACATCAGAAATAAATAGTTGTTTATGTTTTTGAAAATATAAAAATATTTATATCTAATGACAAATAGAGAGCAAGTAATAGCGCGGAAGGGTTTTGATATTAATTGTCAGTTACAGGAAAATCAGCAATCTTACTCAATCAGTATAATTTTAGTCTTTCATAATATCTATTGAAATATTAAATTTACTTATGTTACTAAACTAATCGATTACGGTTTATATTTTCTTGCAATCTTAAATGATTTTCTATTACACAAAAAAATATTTTATCTATTCTTTTATGATATTTTCTGTGTTGCTTTTTTACGGACAAATGTCAGGGGCATATTCCAGTACACGCGAAATGTTAATTAAGTCATTTTTCTATAGTGGAATCATCGGAGTTTATTTAGTAAACAAATTATTTCAATTTAGAAATATTTGGGTATTTTTTGACAACTTACAAATCTCTAAATATAAATTAACGATCATTAATTTACTTATATATTTGGTTTTCACAATTACATTTTCAATTTTAATTACTTAATACATTTATGGTATTTGATTCAATAATATTTGGTTATAATGACAAAAATATTCTAAATGGAATTTATCTTAAAATTCCCAAGGGCTCTATTGTCGGACTTTATGGAGTTAACGGAAGTGGTAAATCTACTTTACTTAAAATTGGATGTGGTTATTTAAAAGCAAACGACGGCAATATTTTTATAAATCAAGAATCGTACTATGATAAGCCAAGAATCAAACGATTTCAAAAAATTGCATACCTGTCTCAAAATTCTTTTTTACCTCCTGATTTAACGATCAAAAAAATCATTCTTAATAGTGGGCTTTGCGAGGAAGTTTTTTTTGAAGATAAATTAGTTAAGAAACTTTATAAAGAGAAAATTAAATCATTGTCTGTTGGGGAATTAAGATATTTTGAAATAAAATTATTATTTGCTTTAGATAGAGAATATTATTTGCTAGATGAGCCATTTTCTGGTATAGCTCCTATTATGATTGAACAAATAATAGAGTTAATCAAAAAATCTAAAACTCAAAATAAAGGGATATTAATTACAGAGCATTATTATAGATATGTCCGGCAAATAAATGATACTTCATATATTTTAACTAACGGAAAATGCCATTCAGTAGATCCCAGTAATATCGATGCCGAATTCTTAAAGTTGGGATATATAGCTAAGCCTAAGGAAATCACCTAACCACTAACCCGTAACTTTTGAAAATATTAATTGCGTTTTCAATTCTCTTTTTATCTGGTTTTTCTGTAGAATTTAGCTTGTATTCCAAGTTTAAATTTTCCCATTTATATTCGCCCATTTTATGAAATGGCAAAATCTCGCAAAGCTCAATTCCGTTAAGGTTTGAAATGTATTTGGCCAATCTGTTCAGGAGTAAATCATCATCTGTATAACCCGGTAATAAAACGTGACGAATCCAGACAGGCTTATTTATTGAAGATAAATATTCTGCAAATTCCAGAATTTTATTAACGCTTACACCGGTAAGTTTTTTGTGAATTTCATCATCGATACATTTCAGATCGAGTAGAACAAGATCAACATTTTCTATAATTTCCTTAGCAATATTGAGATCGACATAACCGGAACTGTCAAGCGCAGTGTGAATTCCTTCATCTTTACATTTTTTAATTAATTCAAGAACAAACTCGGATTGTGTTAAAGGATCTCCACCGGTTATTGTCACTCCCCCTTTTGAAAATTCAAAATAGGATTTATACTTTACAATTTCTGCCATAAGTTCATCAGTTGTATAAATATCCCCTCTGTTTTTCCCCCAGGTATCGGGGTTATGACAGTAAAGACACCTTAAATTGCATCCCTGCATGAAAATGACAAATCTTATTCCGGGTCCGTCAACAGTACCGCAAGTTTCAAGACTATGTATATATCCTTTAAGCATTCTCTATCTTATTCTTAATATTATCAGAAAATTGTCACTCCGGATCTAAATCCGGAATGACAATTTAAAATTTATCAACAGCTATTAACTAAAATCTTTCGTGGAAAGTACGGTTAATAACATCCAGCTGCTGTTCGCGTGTGAGTTTAACAAAGTTAACAGCATAACCGGAAACTCTTATTGTTAATTGAGGATATTCTTCCGGATGCTCCATTGCATCAAGCAATGTTTCTTTTTTGAAGACATTAACATTAATATGATGTCCGGTATCTTTGAAATATCCGTCAAGCATTCCGCTTAAATTATTTACACGATCTTTTTCATCTTTTCCAAGTGCATTTGGAATAATTGAGAAAGTATAAGAGATTCCGTCTTGTGAATGATCGTAAGGAAGTTTGGCAACTGAAGCCATAGATGCAATTGCACCTTTTTTATCTCTGCCGTGCATAGGGTTTGCACCCGGAGCAAATGGTTCACCTTTTTTTCTGCCATCAGGTGTACTTCCTGTTTTTTTACCATACACAACATTAGAAGTGATTGTCAATATTGAAAGTGTTGGTGTTGAATCTCTGTAAGTTTTATGTTTTCTTAATTTGTTCATAAATCTTTTTACAAGATCACTTGCAAAGGTATCAACGTTGTCATCGTTGTTTCCGTATGCAGGATAGTCACCTTCTATTTCAAAATCTACTGCCAAACCTTCTTCATTTCTTATAACTTTTACTTTGGAGTTTTTAATGGCTGAAAGAGAATCGGCAACAACTGAAAGTCCGGCAATTCCGCAAGCTGATGTACGAAGTACATCTTTATCGTGAAGTGCCATTTGAATTCTTTCATAAGCGTATTTATCGTGCATATAATGAATTATATTTAATGTATTGATGTACAATTTTGAAAGCCAGTCCATAATAGGATCAAAACGTTCCATCACTTCATCATAATCTAAATATTCACTTGATATTGGCTGGGAAATAGGACCAACCTGATTTCCGGAAATTTCATCTTTACCGCCATTGATTGCATATAACAGAGCTTTTGCAAGATTTGCTCTGGCACCAAAAAACTGCATCTGCTTACCAATTTTCATTGCAGATACGCAGCAGGCAATTCCGTAATCGTCACCGTAATCTTCGCGCATTAAATCATCATTTTCATACTGAACCGTGCTCGTATCAATAGAAACTTTAGCTGCATATTTTTTGAAATTTTCCGGCAGATTAACTGACCATAAAATTGTAAGATTTGGTTCCGGTGCCGGCCCCAATGTATAAACCGTATTTAGAAAACGCATACTGGTTCTTGTTACAAGAGGTCTGCCGTCAATTCCAACTCCACCGATACATTCAGTCACCCAGGTAGGATCTCCTGAGAACAATGCATCATAATCGGGAGTTCTTAAAAATCTTACTATTCTTAATTTCATTACAAAATGATCAATAAGTTCCTGAGCTTCAACTTCAGTTAATTTTCCTGCTTTAATATCTTTTTCAACATAGATATCGAAGAATGTTGAAACGCGTCCAAGCGACATTGCCGCGCCGTTCTGTTCTTTAACAGCAGCAAGATAAGCAAAGTAAGTCCACTGAATTGCTTCTTTTGCATTTGATGCCGGTTTGCTAACATCGCAACCATAAAACGATGCCATTTCAGCAAGTTCTTTTAAAGCGCGAATCTGTTCTGAAATCTCTTCTCGCTGTCTGATAATTGGAGATTCCATATACTCCAATTCAAGCAATCCTTTTTCAGAAACTTTCTCTTCAATCAATCTGTCGATTCCGTAAAGCGCCACTCTTCTGTAATCACCGATAATTCTTCCTCTTCCGTATGCGTCAGGCAGACCGGTAATAACACCGCTGTTACGCGCTTTTTTCATCTCTTCGGTGTAGGCATCAAAAACACCATCGTTGTGAGTTTTACGATACTTTGAATAAATATCTTTTGTCACAGGATCAAGTTTGTAGCCGTATGCTTCAAGTCCACCTTCAACCATTCTCATACCGCCATTTGGCATAATTGCTCTTTTTAATGGTTTTTCAGTTTGGAGTCCTACAATTTTTTCAAGATCTTTATTGATATATCCTGCTTTATGAGAAACAATTGTTGACGGCAGTTTTGTATCAGCATCAAGAATACCTTTTTTATTTTCTTCTTTCATCAATTCGCTAAGAGTATTCCAAAGCTGCTGAGTTCCATCCGTAGCATTTTCAAGAAAACTTTCATCTCCTTCGTAAGGAGCAAAGTTTTTCTGAATAAAATCGCGAACGTTTATTTCTGACTGCCATTTACCCGGCTTAAAATCTTTCCATTGTTCTATCATTTTGAAACCTGTATTTTATTTTGTTTAATCTATTTTGGTAGTTAAATTGTTTTCTTCTTTTTATAAATCACCCAGTAAATTATTCCTACAAATAAAACTCCGCCTATTATATTTCCAATTGTAACCGGAATTAAATTAGCGGTAACCATATTTTCGATTGTTAAATTATCTAATTTACCTGCGGTTGCATTGAACACTTCCGGCAACTCTGCACCACTGGCGACACTTAATTTTTTTATCATCAATCCAAAAGGAATGATAAACATATTTGCAACACTATGCTCAAATCCTAAAGCCACAAATGCAGTAATTGGCGGAACAATTGCCAAAATCTTATCTGTTATTGTTTTTGCTGAGAGACACATCCAGACTGCAAGACATACAAGCGCGTTGCACATTATTCCCTTAAACATTGCCGTGAGAAAATCATTTCCGCATTTTGCACTTGCAACTTTCATAGCTGATATTCCCACAAAGGAATCTGTGGAAGGATCGCCCGTTAAATGCTGATTACACATAAATATAATCCAGGCTGTAATTATGGACCCGACAAAATTCCCAATGTAAACAACACTCCAGTTATAGAGTAATTGTTTTGCCGTGACCCTTTTACTTAAAAATCCGCTGATAATTAATGTATTTCCGGTAAAAAGCTCTGCTCCCGAGATGATAACAAGGATAAGTCCCAAACTAAAAGCTAAACCGCCAAACAATTGTTTAATTCCAAACCCGACCTGAGGAAGAATTCCTGTAATGGTACTTGTATAAAATATCCCTCCCAGTCCGATAAAGGCTCCGGCAAGAATTCCTAAAAGGAATAGTGATAAAAAATTTGTTGTTGCTTTTTTATGTCCGTAATCATCTAATTTTTCAACCATTTCTAGCGAAGGTATAACCTGATGATCAACATATCTTTCATTGTTGTTTGGCATATTCTATCTATCAATTATTTATAAAATGGATTTTATGGGAACCTCTTTGAAGTCCCGGGAAATATATATTTATAGTAATGGAATTTGTAGAAGGGTACTAAATTCAAAAAACAAGTAGATTTTTATCTACTCCCTAAACATACGAACCAGAGAAAAATTTTTCAACACTTATTTAAATTAAGTCTAAGTTGCCCTTTTTAAGATTGTTTTTCCAAAATAAAGGATTTAGATCTATCTTAGTTCTCCATTTTGGCACTGAATTTTCCTGTTTTCAAAGCTAATTAACTGACCGAAATTCATTTGGTGTCATTCCGGTTTTGGCTTTAAACAGTCTGCTAAAATATTGCGAGTATTCAAATCCCAATTCATACGCTATTTCACTGGCAGATTTATTTGATGCAACCAGCATATCTTTTGCTTTGTCAATCAGATAAAGATGAATATGTTCCTGCGTATTTTTTCCTGTCTCCTGCTTAAGCAAATCAGTTAAGTAATTTGAAGTTATATTTAGCTCTTCTGAAAGAAGTTTGACGGTTGGTATTCCCGATTGCAACTGAATTTCCTCTTCGTAATAAGTTGTCAGAATATTTTGCAGTTTGTGAATAATTTCAATGTTTTGCTTTTTTCTGGTAATGAACTGTCTACCATAAAATCTCTGACTGTAAGAAAGAATTAATCCAAGATGACTTACCAAAACTTCCTGACTGAATTGATCTATATTATTTTCATATTCCTTTTTAACTTTAGTCAATATAGATTCAAGCATATCTTTTTCACTTTGCGAAATGTGCAATGCTTCGTAAACGGAATAGTGAAAAAAGTTATACTCCTTTATTTTGCTGTTTAAGAATGTTCCCCGTATTAAATCAGGATGAAAAAATATGCCCCATCCGCTGTACTCTGCCTCTTCATCTATTTCTTCATAATTTATTATTTGTCCCGGAGCCGAAAACAAGAGAACTCCTTCTTCAAAATCATAATATTCTCTGCCGTATTTAATTGAGCATTCATTTTCACCTTTCAGTGATATCGAATAAAAATCAAAAGTTGTTTTGTAGCTCTCTCTTTTTTCCAGTTCGCTTAAATCAATTTTACTAAAATCAACAACTGATATCAGCGGATGGTTTGGTTTTGGAAAACCCATAAGCTGATGCAGTTTGCTGATTGAATCTATTTTAATTATATCGTTCATAAACTTTATCTTATTGAATCTGTGTCAAACTATTTCCAGTTTTTGATTCCAAAAATCTGTAGTAATTATCGGCTCTTTCCTTGGAAAAATAATCAATTATTAATCCGGATAATCCCAACAATACCAGCGCAACTCCAACAGCCTTTAACCAGTTGACATTCATAAACATAAAAAAGATCAATGCTGAAACCGAGCAAAATATAAAGAGATAATGAGTGACAGTATAAAGATATTGAAAATTTTCCACTCTCTCTATTTCATTAGTCAGAAATTCTGTTTCATTAATTTTTTCCAGTGACTTCAACTCATCGATTTTACTTTTATTACTCACTGCTCCTCCAATACCTGTTGCAAAAAGTATTGCACCAACAGCTAATATCGGCAGTACTAGATGTCTGGCATTTTCTGTTGTTCCATATTCCCATAAAATTCCACTGACAATTAACAACAACAAACCAAAACTGCCAAACACAACAGCTTCAAAAACTTCACCATTATACCAATTTATTGCTTCAATCAGAATTGTTTTTTCCTCCATTTTATCCTCAATGTTCTAAGTCAGCCCAACCTGTTTTTTACTTATCTCAAATATCTGTTGAGAAAGTTCTTTGTCAAAAGCTTGTCTGTTAGGATCTTTTATATAATCTTCATAAACAAACACTCCGGATCTTTTACCATATTCTTCTGCAAGAGCCATTGTTAATATTCTGTTTGCCCCGACTTCCGCTTTTGAGGCAACAATTCTCATTATTAAAATCCAGATCTTCATATAACTTTTCGCTTCTCGTAAAAGATTAGTGCTGATAAATCCCGGATTCAAAGCATTGATTGTAACTGAAGTATTTTTTAATTCTTCTGCAATAATTCTCGTCCACATAATCATTACAAGCTTCGGGTTTGAATAAGATCTTCCCTTTCTGTATTTCTTTTCACTTTGTAAATCAGTGATATCAAGTTTTGCAAAAGCCTGCATTGCTGATGACAAATTAACAATTCTGGCATTTGTCGTGTTTTTAATTTTCTCAAGTAATAAATTTGTAAGCAGAAACGGCCCAAGATGGTTTACTGCCCAGGAAGCATCAAATCCATCTACAGAATATGCTTTTTTAAGTTTATTTGCTCCAGCACAGTTAATTAAATAATCAATCGATTTACAACTTTCGTTAATCAGTTTTGCTGCATTTCTTACTGAAGTCAAATCAGAAAGATCACATTTCACAAAGGTTATATTATTATTCTTTGTTGAATCCCGGATTTCTGAAATAACTCTTTTGGTTTTCTCTTCGTTTCTGCCCAGAAGAAAAATCGTTGCTTCCATTGCTGCAAATTTTTCAACAGCAATTCGTCCCATTCCGTCAGTCCCGCCTGTAAAAACCATAATTTTATTTTTTATATTTTTAAAGTATGGTCCTCTGATTATGTTTTTTCTCATTTACTTATTTCCCTTTACTGTTGCTTGTTTAATTAAATTAATGATAATGTCTGCCGGACCTTCAGGAAACCAGCTTTTTGCTAAAAACACAGGTGCGCCTTTGGGAATAAACTCACCGGATAATTCAATTTTTGTTTTGCTATTTCCCAGAGAAGTAAATTTGAATTTAATGGTTGAATAGTTCAAACG
This sequence comes from Rhodothermaceae bacterium, assembly GCA_041725875.1. Taxonomy (GTDB): domain Bacteria; phylum Bacteroidota; class Ignavibacteria; order Ignavibacteriales; family Melioribacteraceae; genus JBGRQB01. The sequence goes on along the minus strand of JBGRQB010000147.1, from coordinate 643 downwards.
AGTTACATCCTGATCAGCATATTTTTCCGGCGTTGCAATATGGAGAGATTCAAAAACATTTTTTTCAGCATTATAAGTTGATTTAATTGTTCTTACTAAATCCATATTCGGAGCCGGCCAGGGAGAATCAAAATAATAGTAAACAACCGTTGAAGAATCTGAACTTGATACAATCTCACTTTTTTCACATTCATAAATGATATAATGCTTCTTATAATCGTTTATAGTATTTATCAAATCTTCGATATTTCCGTCAATTGTTTTTTCCGCTTTCCATTTAAATAAAGTTTCCTCTCCATCTTCAGTTTCAATTTCCGGAAATTGCGTATAAACTTTTACGCTGTCATCAGTTAATTCAATTTCCCAATTTTCAGGTTTTTCAGATTGAGCTGATATAGTAATTACTCCAATTGTAAAAAGGAACAAAATGATTGAACTTTTTCTAAACATATTTCACCTTTAATTAATGTTAAAGAATATGGTTCAAATCTATGACCAGAAAATTTTTAAACTGTATACGAATACGGAATAATTGTATACTAATTTTTAAAATTACTGTCAGGTTTGGATGAATTAATTCAGGCAATTATCTGGATCAAGATTCAATATCTCAGAAAAAATATTGAACAGATAACTGCAAAAG
>JBGRQB010000146.1:0-10986 GCA_041725875.1 Rhodothermaceae bacterium | reverse complement strand
ATTTCTTCAATGTTATCAACTTCAAAGTAGAGGTTAAAGGTTCCTCCCTTTTCTTTGTTGTTGTATTCAGGAATTAATCTCCCGATACTTTTTCTCGTTTCAAACATTATAAAACCACTGCCGGTTCCAAATTTAACCCATTGCGGATTTTCTTTCGGGTATTCTGAAACAAGTTTTAAACCAAGAATTTTTGTGTAGAACTCAATTGTATTTCCAATGTTATCTGTTACTAATTCGGGAACAGCACTCCTTATTTCCAAACTCCTCTCCTTCTAATATATTTCATTAAAAGTATTTTTAATTCAAATTATTTATTAAACTCTAATTTTCCTCCGCCCGGATATGTTGCTTTAATTGAATCACCCGGTTCATATTTTCCCATAAGCAATTCTGTGGAAAGAGGATTTACAATACATTTCTGAATTGTTCTTTTTACCGGACGAGCACCAAATGCAATGTCGTAACCCATTCTTAATAAATATTCTTTTGCTTCGTCATTCAGAACCAGCGACAGATTTTTTTCTGCCAGCATTTTTCTTACTTTATCAAGCTGCAAGTCTATAATTTGCCAGATCTCTTTTTTGAGTAATGGTCTGAATAAAACAAGTTCATCTATTCTGTTAAGAAATTCGGGTCGTACAGATTGTTTTAATAATTCGCTCACCTTAACATTTATTCCGGCCATAATTTCATCAATGTTTTCATCATTCATTTCTTCTGCCTTTTCCTGGAAAAAATGTGACCCGATATTTGATGTCATAATAATTATTGTGTTTTTAAAATCGACTGTCTTTCCCTGATTGTCTGTTAATCTTCCGTCATCCAGAACCTGAAGCAAAACATTAAAAACTTCGGGATGTGCTTTTTCTATTTCGTCAAGAAGAACAACAGAATATGGTCTGCGACGAACAGCTTCTGTCAGCTGACCGCCTTCTTCGTACCCGACATATCCCGGAGGCGCACCAATCAATCTGGAAACAGAATGTTTTTCCATATATTCCGACATATCAATTCTAATCATTGCCTGTTCATCATTAAAGAGATAATCGGCAAGTGATCTTGCCAACTCGGTTTTACCAACGCCAGTCGGACCAATAAATATAAAAGATCCTATCGGACGATTAGAATCCTGCAAACCTGCGCGCGATCTGCGAACGGCATTTGCAACTGCTTCAACAGCAGGTTCCTGTCCCACAACTCTTTTATGAAGAACATCTTCCATTTTTATCAGTTTTTCTCTTTCACTTTCGAGCATTTTACTTACCGGAATGCCGGTCCATTTAGCAACAACTTCAGCAATATCCTCAGCGCCAACTTCCTCTTTTAACATTCTTTTGTTTTCCTGTATCTGAGCAAATTGTTCTGTTTCCTGTTTAAGCTGCTGTTCAAGCTCGGTTATTTTTCCATAACGAAGTTCTGCTACTTTTCCGAGATTTCCTTCACGTTCATATTTTTCAGCAAGTTTTTTAGCTTCTTCAATTGCGCTTTTTTTATTACGAATTGACTGAATTCTGTTTTTTTCCAAAAGCCAGTGACTTTTTAATCGTCCGGCCTCTTCAGAAATGTTTCCAAGTTCCCGACTAATCTCTTCGAGTCGTTTTGCAGATTCAGAATCTTTTTCTCTTTTTAATGCTTCCCGTTCTATTTCCAATTGTTTTATTTTTCTGTCAAGAGTGTCAAGCTCTTCCGGCATTGAATCAATTTCAATTCTTAATCGGGAAGCTGATTCATCAATCAGATCAATCGCTTTATCAGGAAGAAAACGATCGGAAATATATCTGCTGGAAAGCTGAACCGCGGCAACAATTGCACCGTCGGTAATACGCACGCCGTGATGAACTTCGTAACGTTCCTTTAATCCGCGCAAAATTGAAATTGAATCTTCCTCATTTGGTTCCTGAACATAAACCTGCTGGAACCGACGTTCGAGCGCGGAATCTTTTTCAATATATTTTTTATATTCATTAAGAGTTGTTGCACCAATTGTGTGAAGATCTCCTTTTGCAAGTGCCGGTTTAAGAATATTTGCGGCATCCATTGCGCCGTCTGTTTTTCCGGCTCCGACAAGCAGATGAATTTCATCTATAAAAAGAATTATCTCACCGTCAGATTTTTCAACTTCTTTTATTACCGCTTTCATTCTCTCTTCAAATTGTCCGCGATAAGAAGCGCCTGCAACCAAAGCCCCCATATCGAGGGAAATAATTTTTTTTGTGCGAAGATTTTCCGGCACGTCGCCAATAACAATTCTGTGTGCAATTCCTTCGGCAATTGCTGTTTTACCAACTCCGGGTTCACCAATTAAAACAGGATTATTTTTTGTTCTTCTGGTAAGCACCTGCAGAACCCTTCTTATCTCTTCGTCGCGACCAATAACCGGATCGAGTTTTTGCTGTTTTGCAAGTTCATTTAAATCGCGACCAAATTTTTTCAGCGCCTGATAAGTATCTTCGGCATTTTGAGAAGTTACGCGCTGGTTTCCTCTTATATCCTGCAAAGCAGATAAAACAATATTTCTGTTTATTCCGTTTGATGTGAGCAATTTTCCTATTTGTCCGGAACTGCTTGTAAGCGCCAGCAAAATATGCTCTGTTGATACATATTCATCTTTCAGATTTGCTGCTTCATTTGCAGCCGCATCCAGAAGTACCGCTGTTTTTCGCGACATTTGCTGATTACCAACTCCGGCACCTTCAACTTTTGGAAGCTTTTCAAGCAATTCAGCCTGTTTAATTTGAAGCTGATTTAAATTGGCTCCGGCTTTATGAATTATTGATGTGGCAATTCCACCTTTTTCCTGAATCATTGCCGCAAAAATGTGCTCTTCTTCAATAACCTGATTATTATAATTTTGAGCAATTTCCACTGCCGACTGTATAACTTCCTGTGCTTTTACAGTCAACTTGTTAAAATTAAAATTCATAAATACCTCTATTTAAATTTCTTAACTTTTTTATCAGTCAGTTTTTATTATTTTTGTTAAATCTTTAATCCTGAGGAGTTAAAATGAAATCATTCTATATAATAGTGTTGTCACTTATTTTCACTGTATCCGGATTTTGCCAGAACAAAAAACCGGTTACTTTCAGATTTGATTATAACTCACGCAATCAGGTTTATCTTTCGGGTGATTTTAATAATTGGAATCCCCGTTCCCATCCGATGTATAAAAAAGATGGTAAATGGCATCTTTCTTTAGAACTGACAGAAGGCTACCATTATTTCACATATATAACAAAAACAAATATTATGCCGGATCCTGATTATCCGCTTATTGTCGATAACAAATTAAACAAATTTATGTCGGTAATAAAGGCAGGAAATCCCGGATCACCGCAAAGATACAACCCTGAAGTAGAACTTGAAGAGAGTTATTTTCCTCAAATTATTTTTGAAGAAACTCCTTCGCTGGAAATAGTTTTTAATCATTCCAGAAAATTACTGGTAAATTATTTTTACTCCGTTTTCTCCGGTGATAATGTTTTACAGCAGAATTATTCTCCCCTTTATGCACTTAGCGCAAGTTATTTTTCCGATGTAATTCCCGTAGGAAAATTTTTGGATATGTTTTATGAATCAGAATATGTTGTTTATGATAATCAGGAAAATGCTGTAAATTGCGCATTTTTGCCATATTCCGAGTTCAGATATTTCCAAATTACAGGCGATGATTCCCGCTTTAAATCTGCCTTTCCGCAGCTTGTGCGTAAATATGATCTTTTATTCAGATATGTCCAGAACGAAATTAAAAACAGAGAATTAAGCTTTGAACCACATAACCTGAACCGCATAAAATACTCTCCTGTTTTCTTAAAATCGCTTCAGGCGCTTTATGCAAAATATGTTGCCTTAATTGCCGGCATTCTGGAAGATGAAAAAAATGCTTCACACTTTATTTCCAAATATGTTACGCTTAGTGAAAATATTAACAACAGATATCTCAAAAAAGACACATTCTCTTATTTCGATAAATGGGAGGACGGGAAATCTTCATCTGAATTTCACTCCGGAATGCTTATGACAATTTTGGCAGAAGTTTGTCCCAAATATGCTTTAAAGTCTGCCAAAAATTCATTTTCTGCGACAGACTATTTCTATCCGGTATACAATTATCTCTATTGTACCGGATTAAAGGGTTATCAAAAAGAAGATGAAATAAAATTACTTGCTTCTGAAACTGTTTCAAAAATAATTGATGCTTGTAATAATTGTTTACCGGTTGAAAAATATCTTAATGAAAATGAGCGTTACAAAGATGGTTATATAACTTTCTGGAATTCATACTCAGCTGTTGTTAATTCTCCAATGATATTTGATGATAGTCAGCAATATGCTTTACAGGATGATTTATTAACTGCCGGACCTGGATTTTTTAATATGGTTCTGGAACACTTTTTAGGAATTGAAGTTGCCGGAAATGAAAATATTTTAAGATGGAGAATTACAGGAAATAAAAAACAGGGTATAAAAAATCTGAAATTCCGCGATCAGAAGATTAATCTTACAATTTCGAAAAGTAAAAACATCTGGTATCTGGATGTGAAATGTCAGAAGCCGTTTCTGCTTGAATTAAATATTGCCGGAAGTATATTTACAAAAAATATAGCCGGTGGTTATAATTCAATTGTATTAGAATAATGCAAGCTGTTCCGGTTCTCCCGGAGTAAACTGCTTTATTTTCACCGGAATTCCCTGCTTGTAACATTGCTCTCGGAAAATCATATCGAGAACCCGGACTTTCTCAGGCAGACAAAAATAGTTATTCTTGAATTTTTTAATATAACGTTCCTTAATTCCGGGAAATTCCTTTTCAAGTTTTTTATAAAAATAATCTCTTTGTCTGTCGCGCAAAGTAACTCCAAAAGCGGGAATTATATAAGAAACTCCGCTATCTTTTGCAGCTTTTACAATATCAACAATATTATCTACATTATCCTGAATATAAGGCAAAAGAGGCATAAGAGTAATTCCGGTCATAATACCATTTGCAGCAATTTTTTCCATTGCTTTAAATCTTTTTGAAGGAGCCGGAGCCGCAGGCTCAATTTTTTTTGCAAGATTATCATCAGCCGTGGTAATTGTAAAACTTATTGCAGCATAAACAAAATTGATTCTTTTATATAAATCGAGATCTCTTAAAACAAGATCACTTTTGGTTATCATATGAACCGGAAAACGATGGTTGGCAATTACTTCGAGCGCCTGTTTGGTCATCTCAAGCTCAAGTTCAACCGGCATATAAGGATCGTTCATTGAGCCCAAACCAATAGTTCCCTTTTCTTTCTTTTTTGCTATCTCTTTTTTCAGAAGCTGAATTGCATTTGTTTTTACAACAACTTCTTCATCAAACTTCTCTATTCTGTAGCATTCACTTCTTGAATCGCAATAAATGCATCCGTGCTGGCAACCTCTGTACAAATTCATATTGTATCTCAGTCCGAACCACTGGTCAGGCTGTTTTACATCAGATAAAATTGTTTTTGCGGTTACTTCACGAATCATTTATTTTCTCATTTTTATTTTACTTCCAGAACAAAAGCATCCTGATTTTTTACAAATCCCATTTTAGTTAAATAGGCAGAGTGCATTTCGGTTGCCGGATTTGAAACAATCTTGTTTATTCCTTTTTCTGTAAAGATTTCTTTTTTCTCTTCAAACAACATTTTGCCAATTTTAAAATCTCTGTATCCGGGAATTACAAAATCCAAATCCACAAAAAATTGTTCGTTATTTTGTCTGCCGATAAAAACTCCGGCCGGAGTTGCATTTCGCATTATAATATAGATATTTGAATTTTCTTTAATTTCCGAATTAAACTCCGGAATATATTTTTCAATTTCCGGTTTATAATTATTCAGAAAATAACTTAAAAATTTTGAATCAGACGGTAGATCTAAAATTTCAAAATATTCTTTTTCTGAGAAGATCTTTTTAAGATTTACAATATTTATTATAACTATAATGAAGTTTACCAGAGCAACCGGGTATGCAGATATCAACATTCCGTACGCAACAAAAAATATTGCACCAAGCAGATTTATTACTCTCAGTTTTATGATTGATGTCATCATTAAAGAAACAGCAACCAAACCTGATGCTATATAACCAATAATTTCTAAAACAAACTTTTCATCCATATTTCTATCCTGATTGTTCTCGTTCAAAAGGATATGTGAAATAATTAAATTTATTGTTAAAAACAAGAAAAATGGAAAAATTATTTTATTCCTTTAAAATTGCCAACAGGCTCCGATTATATTATTTGTGACCCGAAGTCTTTTTTTAGCCGGGTCTTTTTGCGCAAATTATCAGTAGAAAATACTGTGGGTAAATGATGATAAAATCTCCGGGAGATACTGTCACTTTTGCAAGTGAAGTGAGTCTGCAAAAAATTAAAAGACAAAAAAACTGGAAAATCCTGGTTGTTGACGATGAAAAAGATATACATTCGTTAACAAGTCTTTTACTCAAAAATATGGAATTCAATAAAAAGGGTTTCAAAATTTTCGATGCTTACTCCGCATCTGAAGCAAAAAAAATCATTGCAAAAAATCCTGATATCCAGCTTATATTATTAGATGTAGTAATGGAAACACCAGATGCGGGTCTGGAATTTGTAAAATATATTCGCGAAGAACTTGGAAACAATTTTACGCGAATTATTATCCGTACAGGCCAGCCGGGTCTGGCTCCCCATTCACAAATTTTCAATTCTTACGATATAAACAACTATGCAAATAAAATTGAGCTTTCTGCCGACGGGTTTTCGATGCTCATTTTATCAGAAATTAAAAACTACTACAAACAGGTAGAATCTGTTGCAACTGATGATTTTGAGAAGAAGCGACTCACAGACGAGATAAGTGAACATATTCAGATAGAAGAATTGTTAAAGGAAAGTGAAAACAGGTTTAAGTCATTGCTTGATTCAGCTGTTGGCTGGGAATACTGGATAAGTGACAAAGGCGAAATAAAATATTCATCTCCCTCCTGCCAGAAAATTACCGGCTACACACCTGAAGAATTTATTACAAAAAAAATACGCTGTCTGGATATAATTCATCCTGATGATATAGATTTATTTTTATCTCACAGATTAAAAGAGTTTCAATCTCCTTCTGACCTGACTTGTGAGTACAGAATAATTGATAAAAACGGAAATGAAAAAGTATTGTATCATAGTTGTCATGCTGTTTATGATGGCGACGGAAAATTTTTGGGACGCAGAGGAAGCAATCACGATATAACAAGCAAAAAAACAAAAGAGGAAGCAATTCAGAAATCGGAAGAAAGATTAAAAGAGCTTAATCAAAATAAAGATAAACTATTTTCCGTAATTGCTCACGATTTGAAGAGTCCGTTTCTCTCCATTCTCGGTTTCACGGAAATTCTTACTGAAGAAATTGAAAAAATAAAAGATAAAGATCTGCTCTCACTTACAGGAAATATTAATCATTCTGTAAAAAAAGTGTATGAGCTTCTGGAGAATCTTTTAACCTGGTCGCGACTCCAAAACGATCAGATTCATTTTTCTCCCGATGCAATTTCAATTTACGATATAACTGCCAAAATATTTGAGCTTTACAAAATACCTGCAATTAATAAAAATGTTGAACTGATTAATGATCTTGACAGAGATACAACTGTATTTGCAGATTATTTTATGGTAGATACAATTATCCGAAATTTGGTAAATAATTCTGTGAAATTCACAGATTCCGGTGGTTTTATAAGAATTTCTTCGTCTGTTTACAAACACTATGAAAAAATATGTATTGAAGATAATGGTGTTGGTATTAGTCTGGAAAACCAGCAAAAGCTTTTTTCCGGGTTCGATCGCCATTGCCAGACCACAGTTCATCAGGAATCAGGGTCAGGAATCGGATTATTATTGTGCAAAGAATTTATTGAAAAAAATAACGGGAAAATTGAAATCCACTCAGAACCGGGCGTTGGTTCCAGATTTTATTTCACTCTTCCATTAACAGAAAAATAATTTGAGAATTGTATGATTGAGTCTATTTCAGGATTGGAAATTATTGTTGACCGCGAAAAAAAAGCAAAACTAATTTGTGCCGAGCTGAATAACTTTATCGATCTGAAAAACACCTTAATTACTATTCTTGAATATGTTCAGGGAATGGTTCAATGTGATGCGGTAAGTATAAGATTAAAAGAAGATAATGATTATCCTTATTATGTTTATAAAGGTTTTTCTGAATCCTTTATAAGACATGAATCCTCCATCTGTAAAAGTTATGAAGGCTCAGATGAAATATCGGGTGAAATAAGGGATAATGAACTTGAATGTATGTGCGGACTTATACTTTCCGGACGCACAAATTCAGAGTTTGAGTGTTTTACAGAAAAAGGAAGTTTTTGGACAAATAACTGGTCAGAAACCTATGAAGAAATTTTGTCAAAAAAAATAGATGTAAAGACAAGAAATTACTGCTTTACCAGTGGTTATAATTCCGTTGCACTTATTCCAATTATTGCAAACAAAATGAAAATAGGACTTATTCAGCTGAATAATACAAAAACAGATATATTTTCTACTGATTTAATTGAATTTCTGGAAATGATTGGTGATCAGGTTGGACTTGCAGTAAGCAACTCATTAATTTATGAACAGCTCCGTAAAGAAAAAGATCAGCTTTCTGCAATTGTTAAAGAACTGGAGAGAACTCAGAACCAGCTGGTTGAATCGGAAAAGATGGCTTCGCTGGGCAGACTGGTTGCAGGTGTTGCACACGAAATTAATACTCCGCTCGGAATCGGAATAACAGCAACAACAGCTTTTATTCAGGAAAATGAAAAACTGGAAAAAGAATTTCATACAGGAAGTTTAAAAAAATCGACTCTGGAAAAAAATATCTGTACAAATAAAGAAACCGGAGAATTGATATTACGAAACCTTCAGAGAACTGCAAAATTGATTCAAAATTTTAAGAACACTTCTGTTGATCAGATAAATGAACAAAAAAGAGAATTTGATATAATTGATTATATCCAGCAGATCATTTCCAATCTGAAACCAAATATAAAATCAAAAAATATCAGTTTCAGAGTTTCTCCCAAACGAGCAATGGATATAACAAGTTATCCCGGTGTGTTTAATCAGATTTTAACAAACCTTATTATTAATTCTTATCTGCACGGATTTGAAGAAATGGATGACGGAGAGATAAAATTAAAAATAAAGCTCGACTGCGGTATTCTTTCTATAATTTACTCAGATAATGGATGCGGTATTTCTGAAAAAAATATAAAGAAAATCTTTGAGCCTTTCTTTACAACCAATCATAAAGAAGGCACAGGACTCGGGCTGCACATTGTGTATAATTTGGTTTCGCAAAGTTTAAAAGGAAGCATCAATTGCACTTCCCCCAAAAAAGGAGGTACTGTTTTTAAAATTGAAGTTCCGGTGCTTTAATTTTTATAACCAATCGTTCGACTTTGCAAGAGTAACTATATCATCGGCGTTTGACGGAATTCCCCAAAGCCAAAAATATTTTTCCGGATAATCCCCGTGAATACATTCTTTGGTTTTTAGTAAAACTCTTTTTAGTTCATCATCTGCACGCTCAATTCTGGCAATAATCTGATACTCTACGTCTTTACCATTTTCCAGAACATTTTGTAATTTCTGTCGGCAGCACAAATCGTTTTTGTATTCGTAAATTGAATCTTCATAACCTAAACAAATATCTTTTACAACTCTTTCATATTTGTTTAATAACCTTTCTACATTGATAGTTTCTTTACAATTATCCATGTCTCTCCATTGTTTAAAAATTGTAATACAAACAGCAACATTTCCTGAAAGTTTGATTTACCAAAAATTAAAGAACCTGAAACCTTATCGGCAAATTACAAATTATGATTTTGATTTTTTATTGTCAACAATTTTAAACGATAAAAAGATATTATTTTATGTTTCTATCTATAAAAGCAACTTTTCTTTTTCCCGCACATCTTTCAGGTTGTTAAATTATCCGAGGGGTTTTAATGAAAAAAATTTTACAATCATTTCTATTTGTTACTTTATTTTATTCATTACTGCTGGGCCAGTCCCAGGAAAATTTTAAAAAAATTAATCAACTTTTATATGCTGAACAATTTAATGAAGCGATAGATTCGTTAAATGTTTTAAAAGAAAAAGATTCTCTTAATGCTGTTGTTTATCAAAAACTTGGAGTTGCATATCAGGGAATTTTTAAACATCGTGAAGCAAAAATGGTTTTGGAAAAATCTGTTGAACTCGATTCATTAAATTTATTTGCTTACAAATCACTTGCTCTCACCAACTCATTTCTTAGTCAGAACAAAGAAGCTCAAAAGAATTATGAAAAAGCTTTTAGCTTAGATACAACCAACATTCCAATTGCAATGAGTTTATGTAAGGTTTATCAGGAAAGAAATTTATTTACAAAAGCTGTTAATGTTTATTCGCAATTAATAGAAATAGATTCAACCAATAATCTGTTTTACAGAGGCAGAGCATTTTGTTATGCTAAAGCTCAAAATGATTCAATGGCAATAGCTAATTATAAAGTAGCGATAAAGCTAAATGAAACGAACATAAAAAATTATACTAATCTGGCTATACTTTTTATAAAAAAAGATAAATCAGATTCAGCATTAGTTTATATTGATAAAGGATTAATTTTAAATCAAGTCAACCCAACTTTAAACAGATTAAAAGCTGATTTAAAACTGAATGAAAAAAAATATTTTGAGGCGGTCAGTCATTATTCAAAATCTATTGCGTTTGGTGATTCGACTTATCAAAATTATCAGAAGCTCGGACTCAGTTATTACTTCATTGCTTCTTCAAGAATTTTTCCAAATAAAAAAGAGCGTGTAAAAAAATATCAAACCTGCATTGATGCTTTTCTGAAATCGTATAAGCTTAATCAGGAAGATCAGCTTACCTGTATGTATCTGGGAATTGTGTACAAGGAACTTGAAGATTATAAAAAG
>JBGRQB010000145.1:0-11136 GCA_041725875.1 Rhodothermaceae bacterium | reverse complement strand
TTGGGACTTTTTTTTTATACTTTTGCTGCTTTCTTTTAGCTTTTGTTGTTCACTTTTCCAGACCCCTATTCTTACAACACCTTTTTAGCTTCTGGATTCTTTGGCTCCCAATGGCTTTGGCTTCTTAGAGAGGTATTTTTCTTCCAAACAGGTATACCCTAAACACACTTAAAACACATCTCCTTTGCCCAACTTCCTTTCTCCCTATGAATCTCTTCCCCCAAGACCCGAAGACTACACTCTTTGCTCATATACTGCATACTTTCTACGACTACGAAAAAATACAACTTATTAACTACTACAACATTACAGCAAATCAATTAATTAAGCTTTTATTAACTGTTGCTAACCGCTAATTTTTGTTGTATTCATATATTTCTATTTCAGTATTTTCTCTTATAACTAGTAGTTTATTATTAGTTAATCTCGCATAGTCAATTATTCCAAGTAATGGTAATTCAATAGAGTATTTATAATTGTAGTTTTCCAAAGAATAAACATCAATTTTACTGGTTTCGTTTTTCTCTGAATCAAAATTGTTAAAGATGTATAACATGTTTTCATTTACATTTGAATGCCATATCAAATAATCTTTTGATCTTGGAAATCCTATTCCGAATTTTGTCTTTTTTATCTCTAAATGCTTTTTATTTGAATTGATAAGTTTGAAAGCCTTTTCAATTTTTCCTTCTTTATTATAGGTAACTACATAACCAAATACTGAAGAAACGTAGACAAGCTTGTTTCTATTAAATCGATGAATTCCTCCTACCAGATAACCGAAAAAATCAATGTTGTTATTTTTAGGTATTAGAAAGTTTTCATACTCTTTAATTTCTTGTGTCAGGTAATCAACTTTTTTAATTGGTGAAATGTTTATGAAATCTAAAACCTGTAAATTTGTTACTTCATTTTCTGAAACAAAACATAGTTTTAATGCCATGTCATTTGGTTTGTGTTCAAAAGTTTTTTCATCTTCAAAAACAACAAACTTATTTAGATTTGGAGCAACCATTGCGACTGTGCCATTGTCAAGAAGATCAAAATCAAAAACCATTCTAAATTCGCCCGGCCCGCTTCCTTTCTTACCAAATGATCTTATGAACTTTCCGGTTGAGTCAAATTTTTTTGTGCAAAAATCTCCAATATCCAAAACATAAATATTTTCATTTTTATCCAGTTTTATATATGTCGGAGCATTAAAGAGCTCGTTTTTTAATCCACCTAATTTTAAAACTGGAGTCAGTTTGATATTTTTCCATTTTCTTTTTAGCTCTTTGGTTTTAATTTCAGGAAAACTAAATTCAAGAATTTCTATTTTGTTATCAATGCTGTAGGTGATTCTTTCATTTTCAGTTTTGGGAGGTGAAATGTTATCTAGTTTTTCAGAATTTGAACGACAACCAAACAGATTAATTACTATAATTAAAATGGTAATAGATTTACTATCAAACATTTATACACTCCCACTTTACTACTTTTCTTAATGCTAACTTTTTAAGGTTTTATGATTATGAAAATTTTCAATTTAAGCAAGTAATTTGTGGTAAGAATGTTTGATATTGGTATTTATGGTAAGAATTTTATTGTGTTTAAAAAAAAGACCCTCGCTTGAGGGTCTGTAGGAGAGTTAGTTAAATTACAATTTAACATCCTTCTTCGTCTTCTTCACCATTACCTACCATTTCGGAGGTTTCAAATGCGTAATCATGTATGTCTTTATCGGAGAAGCCGTGCCATTTTTTATCCACCATTTTTTTGTTCATAAAGCTGTTTGCTCCAAACAATAATGAACGGGCATCATAACCTAACATTCTTAAATAAGCTGTTATAAAAGCACTGTGCTGACCAGTATAGCAATATACTACTATTGGTTTGTCAGTTGGCAAGGTCGATAAATCAGTTGTTCTTTTTAATGTTTTTTTGGGAAGATAATTAATTGCAGTAGGAACATGACCTGCTAAATATTTTTTCTCAGGCCAGTAGTTAACAATGTAATATTTTTCAGGAGATTTGAAAAGTTTATCAACCTTAACTTTTACCGGTGAAAAACCATTTGCAAATAATATTTTTGCTCTTTCATAAGTAATCTCTTTACCAGTTTTTTTGCCGGTCTTAATTACAGGATATGCACCTTTAGCTGCTTTTGGATTTGTTGCTGTTTCAATTTTATCAGAGAATTTGTTTCCGATGTTTGAAGTCCATTTTTTTGCAAATTTTTTGTTCCAGCTTGCCATTCCCCATTTTAGATCATAAACATTATCATAACCAATTAATCTTAGTGCTGAAGTTGCAAAGCCGCCTGATTGGCCTGAGTAACAAACTAAAACTATTTTTTTATATTTTTTAGTATCAATAGATTCAAAATATGGAATAAGATCTTTGAGTTTTTTATTTACTGATCCTTTAATATGACCGGCAGCAAAATCTTTTGCTCCTCTAATATCAATTATATGATAGTTATCAATGTTTTTAAGCAGTTCAGGGGCTTTAACCATTGTAGGAGCGCCACCTTCTTTTTTCGAGCGATTAATGAAATCACCATTCTCTTCCATATATTTCATCATTTCGGCAAATTCATCAACTTTTTTTACTTCTGCTTTTTTTGCTTCGGTTTTACCGCAGGCAGTAAGAAAAATAAGAGAAGCAAAAATTAATGCTATTATTGGAATTTGAAATTTTTTCATAAGAACCTCATTTAAGAAATTTTATTAAGTGTACTATTTATTTTTTCATTTACATCAAAATCTTTATCAGATTTGATTTTTGTTTTTATAATTTCAATTTCATCTTTTATGATTTCATCAATTGAATCGTCCGGCATTTCTTCCCAGCCTGTTACCATTGCTTTAAAATTGGTTGAAGGTTTATGACCCGTTGTTGCAAGATAAATATGAGCAATCATAAAACCGATTAAAGAAAATGCGCCGATTGTATGAATTACGGCAATTGTTTCAAGACTGATAAATCCAAATGTATGATAGAACAAATATAAAAATCCTGTTACAACCTGAACCGGAATAACAAAAATTTTGAGTCCGAGATAAACAATTCTCTGCAACGGATTAAATTTGTTGTAAATCAGTTTTTTTGTCGGGTGAGGAGCATTTTTAAATATACCTGAAATATAATAGTTAATTTGATCTTTAATCAATTTTCGGGTAGGAATATATTGCTTCCATTCACCAGTGGTAAAGTGCCAGAAAATAGCCAGGATAATTAAAACCAGAAATGCCCAGCCACATAAGTTATGAATTGCAACAGCTTCTCTGTAACCAAAAAGCTCATAAGTACTGTGAATTTCAAAACCGGTAACAATCAGTGAAATAATCAGCAGGGCTTGCGACCAGTGCCAGATTCTTTCAAAACGTTTATATATATATACTTTTTTCATTTTCTATCCGCCAATTTTGTTATATTTTTTTCTCATTGTCATTCTCAAAATAATATGGATCAAAACACCGGAAAGGGTTCCAAAGATTATCAGATATCCTAAAATATCTGCAAAGGAATTGCTGTCCCTGCCGGGCAGATAGAAATCAGTAAGGTTTGCCAGACGACCATTTTCAGGAGTGTGACAATCTTTACATTGTAGTGCCTGATCAGCCGAAGCAACCATATGGTTTAACGGCCAGTACATTTCTGTTTCAATAAAATCATATTTTCCGCTGTAAGGAAGATTAACTATTTTCATTCCTTCTTCAGCTGCTCTGTTCCAGTCAAAATCTTTCCAATAAGCACCTTTTCCTTTTTTCTTATCCCAAAGTTTTGGCTGAATCATTATAAGATTTATCGGATCATAAATCTGTTTTCCTCTGTGAACTTTAACAGGAATAATTTTGGAAACAGAATTTCCAGTATCTTCATAAGAACCATGTAATGTATTAATTTGAACCGGACCTTTTTCCGGATCAATTTTATCACCAAACAGATAATGATCAGCGGTTCCGTTAAACCATAAATACTCAGGTTCAAGGTTGGTTCCCCATTCAAAGGTTCCTTTTATCGACATATAAGAATGATTGCCGTCTGCGTCATTAACGTGATATGGTTCGTCATCTTCATTTAATTTTCCGGCTGTTGACCAGTCCCAATATGTCTTAGTTGCATTGGCTTTTGCGTAAGTCGGGATATGGCAGGTCTGACAGGCAACTTTTACAAAATGCTCATTTAATAAAGGATCTTCGTGCGGAGAATCTGAATGACACTGAACACAGGTAGCACGATTTTCATTTGAAGATGAAACAGCATAAAGCTTTCCTGTGATGTTGTGGTTTTCAGTTGTATGGCAATCAACGCATTCCAGATTTTTTCCGTCTTTAGCCATATGAACGTCAACTTCTTTAGTACAGTTAAGCTGTGCTTTTTCAAGATCGCCATGTTTTACATTGTTTCCGCCGCCGCTAAAGAAATGGCAGGAACCGCAGTTTTCTTTGCCGGGGCGACCAACATTTTGTGCAATCATATTTAAGTTAATGTTGCTTTTCGGGTAACCTGATTTGCCTTTGGCTTTTTTATACTTGCCTGTGTTGTCGTGACAAATAAGACAGTCAATACGGTTTTTATGTTTGTCAGCATATTCTGCCAGACTCAATTTTTTATCTGATTTTTCTATTTCATCACTCCAGCCGTAACCGATATGACATTTTGTACAGGTTCCTTCACTTCCGGCAATACCTATACAAAAGTTATTTATCAAATTAGTTTTTCCGAGTGACATTTTTTCTCCGCGTGCCGGAACAACGCTCTCTCTGTTCCAGATCCAGTGAGGAGAATTTATTATTTCAGTGTGACGATTGTTGTGACAGGTAAGACAAGCAGCCGTAACATCCTGAGGAGTTTTGAATTCTTTTTGAAGAATTTCAAACTTGCTGTGATCAGCCGGCATTTTATCTTTTTCAGTCTGTGCCGTTACACTAAAATGTAAAGATATAATTAATATTACTAAGTACAATTTACTCATTACTACGAACCTCCAGGGCAATTTACAACCTGATTAATGTTAAGTTTATAAGCCTACATAAAACTGGATTGTGAAAAGATTATCCATATCCTTTTTGATTTCGTAGTTAACCATAATTCGGTTAATAGGATTTAGATAATAACCTGCTGAAAGTGTAAATCTTTCTTTTTCAGTAGCACCTGAGTCAGATTTGTAAGAATCGAATCTTGCACCGGCTTCGAATTTAGGAAGAATTTTATAAGTTGCGTAAGCGTAGAATCCATCCGGTTCAACTTCTTTAGTTGGAGATACTTCGTAGTTAGCTGTAATATATTCAGCCTGAAGTGAAAGTTTTTTTGTATTAAATTTTGCCTGAACACCAAAAGCTGTTTCAGAATATTCACCGTCAACGCCATTTTTACCTGAGTAAACAGAAGCGCCGAAATGAATTTTATGAGGTAATTTTAATCCAGCATAAACAACAATATCTTTGTCATTGTTATTATCAGAAGCGTTGCCGCCTGAACCATTCATAAGCATAGCTTTGTATTCAAAACCAACTGCTTTTGAAAGCTGGTGCTGGCCATATACCTGAATACCCAAATCACGGAACATACTGCCGCTGCTTCCAAGTTTTTTAACAATTCCGCCGGTAACAAATGAAGGATTGATAAATTTCCATTTCATTAATGAAGAATAAGCTTCTGCACCAAATGGATATTTGAACTGACCAACACGAATGTTTAACATTTTGTCTAGAGAATAAGCAACCCAGGCTTGCATAAATTTAGGTCCCTTTTCAGTATTATCATGTAAATCAACCATTGCGTGGTAGCTTACATTTTTCATTACTTTTCCTTTTAACAGGAAGCGGGCGTGTTTTAGATTAAAATTATTATCGGGAGTTAGGTTGTCACTGTCTACATATTGATAATTTGAAACTACCCATACACCAATTTTTGGAGCGGGAATTTTAGACAGATCTTGTGAAAAAGCAAATGTGAATAGAACAACAAACAAAACGGAAATTTTGGTAAACATGGATTTCATGTTATTCCTCTTATCTTAGTTAAAAATGCTTTAATTTTGTCAATGGCGAATGTTATATCGTATTCATATTCACCTGACAGTTTAGCCTTTTCAAAATAAGATAAAGAAGTTTCCGGGTTACAGTATAGCCATAGTATTCCAAGCTGGATCAAAACATCGGCAGATTCCGCTCCATCGTTGATCTCAATAATTCTTTTAATTATTTCCGGACACGGACAATCATCTTTTATAAGATCAGTGGATGTAATTATCTGAATTTGAATTGATATTACATCGTTAAAAAGTTTTAGTGCCTTATCAATTTTTCCGTTCTCGGTATAACAGATGATTAACTTCTTCTTGGCCAGCAAACTATCAGGTTTAGAGATAACATATTTCTCATATTCGCTTTCGGCTGAAATAAAATTTCTCGCCATAAAATATTGATTTGCTAACATTTCGCTCATATCGTCTCTACTCCAATAGTTATGCCATTAAGAAAAAGTTATAAAAGGAGAAAAAAATAGCGGATTGTGAATCATTGTGTTTCATTGGCGAAACATAATAGTGAAACACGAAACATAATGTTTCAATTTTTGAAACGATTAATCTTCAATTAATCCGAATTTCTTCATTTTGCGCCACAAGGTTGTTCTACCGACCCCCATTAGTTCGGCGGCTTTGGATTTATTCCATTTTGCTTGTTCAAGGTATTTCAGTAATTCAAGTTTTTCCTGATTGTTATCTTTTATCATATACTGAGGTGTTGCATCAGGAAAATCATTTTTTCTGATTCGGATTGGGAGCATCTCTTTTCCAAGTTTATCACCTGTTGCTCTTACCATACCAAATTCAATTGTATTCTCTAGTTCGCGAATATTTCCGGGCCAGTTGTAGCCGGATAAAACATCGAGAGCTTCATCAGTTAAATCAGTTACAGATTTATTATAAACTATATTAAATTTCTTTATAAAATATTTTGTAAGCGGAAGAAGATCTTCAATTCTGTCACGCAGAGGAGGAATTGTAATTTGAATTACATTTAATCTGTAATATAAATCCTCCCGAAAGTTGTTTTCAGTCAGGGCTTTTTCAATGTCGACATTTGTTGCTGCAATAATACGCGTGTCAATTTTTCTGCTAAGTGATTCTCCGATTCTTTCAAAGGTTCCTTCCTGCAGAACGCGCAAAATTTTAGTCTGCATCTGCAAAGGCATTTCAGCAATTTCATCAAGAAAAATTGTTCCCTGATGAGCCATTTCAAAGCGTCCTTTTCTGTCGCGAATTGCATCTGTAAAAGCACCTTTTACATGTCCGAATAACTCACTTGGAAGAAGGTTTTCAGAAAAAACAGAACAGTTAACTTTTATAAAAGCATTTTTGTTTCTGCTGCTGGTTTGCTGAATAGCATTTGCAACCAGTTCTTTTCCTGTTCCTGATTCACCTAAAATAAGAACCGGCGCATCAGAGTTTTTCACTTCCTGAATAAGAGTGAAAATTTCCTGCATCGCTTTACTGGTTCCTATAATTCCCTGAAAAGAATTTATGTTTCGTAATTCTTTCTTTATGGTTTTTAATTCGGTAATGTCATGAAAAGAAAGAATTCCTCCGATCGGTTCGCCTGTGTCATCATAAAGAACCGAAGAGTTTACTTTCAGGTGAATACTTTTTTTTCCGGGGGGAGCTATCTTTATTTCCTGGCCGATGGTTCCTTTACCTGAGGTGAGAGCCGAGGCAATTGGACAATTATTAAAGCAGTGACTTGAAGCCAGAACATATTTGCAAAAGTTTCCGATAATTTCACTTTCTTCCAGACCAAGAATTCTTTTTGCAGCTTTATTTACAAAATTGATGCGAAATTCTTTATCAACTGTAAGAACGCCTTCTCCGATCGAATCTAATATATGTTCTTTAAGCTTTTCGTTAAGTGACATAAAAAATTTTTTTCAATGTGATGCTTTAACTTTGTTACAGATTCATCAAAATAATAATTTCTTTTCAGATATCAAATTAATTCGTTTTCAATAATTTTCTTTGATTTTGATTTGAACATCCTTAAGTTTGGATCAGTTAAAAAAATTATGGTGCCTGTTAGGATAATAGGGAAACCGGTGTAAATCCGGTGCTGCCCCGCAACTGTAAGGAACCTAAGTTAATTACATTTTGCCACTGTTGTTATTGAAAAATGATGGGAAGGCGTAGTTAATGTTCCGAGCCAGGAGACCTGCCATAAGAAATTAGGAATCAACCTTCGCGGGTAAGGTGTGGTATTCAGGTCTGGCAATTCGGATTAGCCCTCCTTGTAAATTCACATTTTCCGCGATAGAAATTACGGTAAAATGAGAATTATAAAAACACTTACATTAATTTTAATACTCTCCACTTTAGGGTTTTCGCAGACGATAACTGTTGTTGACAGTTTAAAGCTGATTCCCATTTCCGATGTTGTTGTTAATTCAAAAAACAGTTCCAGAATTACAAATAAAAACGGACAAATAGATTTAAAGTTTTTTACAAAAACCGAGAAGATTCATTTTTCGCATCTTGCTTATAACTCAAAAAGTTTCACTAAAAGTGAATTGGTAAAAAAACAATTTGTGAAACTATCTGCTAAAACATTTGTTGAGCAGGAAGTTGTTGTTGAAGATTCAAGTCTGGCCGGAGATAAATCACAGTTTAGTAAAACAATTGAAATTTCTGCAAAGGAGATTCAAAGCTTTAATAATGTTGGTGAGGTTCTTAAATTAAAATCCTCTCTTCAGTTAAAAGATTATGGCGGTTATGGTGCAACAAAAACAGTTTCATCACGCGGGATGAGCAGTGAGAATACAATAGTTTTATTTAACAATGTAAAGGTAACTGACTTACGTTCCGGAATTTTTGATTTTTCAAAAATCAGTTCTAATTCAATTGATAAAATAGAAGTCTATAAAAGCGCCGATACCAAATCTTCTCACATTGCTGCAGGAGGAATTGTAAAAATAACTTCCGGCAACAGTAACAGAAATTCAATGAATCTGATGTTAAAAGCTGATGGTGACGGATACAAAGGAATTTCAGGAAGTTGCAATAAAGCCGATGCAGAAATTTCTTACGGAATAAAGGCCGAATATGGAGAATCTGAAAACAGATATGATTTTGAATTTTCAGGAAATAAATATGAAAGAAAAAATGCGCAATTTGAAAAAGGTTTTATCAGCGGTAATTTGAATTTCAAAAAAAGTAGTTATGTCCTGAAATTATATTCACACTATTCACATTTCAAAAACGGCATTCCCGGATTTGTTGTAACAAACAATGTTGCAAGCAGCAAAGCAGAAAATGAAACAAACTCATCCCTTTCAATTATAAATTTTGATTATCTCTTTAATAAAGATTTAACTTTTAACTCAACATTGAGTTATCATAATCAATTGTCGATTTATGAAGATCCGGATAACGAACTTTTCTATCAGGAAAAAAGAAAAGAATCGAGAATGAATGAAGTTACTTTGCTCAACAGATTTAATTATAAGTTCTTCAATTCCAATCTCTCAGCCGGATATGAATATAACTATGCTGATGTTTCGGGAATGAATCATATTGATAATCTTGATAAACCGATTTCAAATTTTAGATATAACCACAAACTTTTTGGCTCTCTGGCAAGCACTTTTCACGATGTGCTGGGACTGTTAAAAACAACCACTGTGTCATTCCATTTTACGTATGATTTCATTGATGAAAAACTTGGATATGACAAACACACTGAAGGTAGAAGTTTTAATGTAAGTTTTGCTACTCGTCCGTCCGGCATTAAAAATTTAATTTTCAAAGCTCATTATTTTGACAGTTTCAGAAATCCTACACTAAATGAAAGATACTTTTCCAGTCTGTTTTTTCCATCAGATTTGGTGGCTGAAAAATATAAAGGGTTTGATTTGGGATTTGATTATCAATTCAACTTTTTGGGTAAAACTAATATTGCTGTTTCATATTTCAATATTGACGGAGAAGATAAAATTGTTTGGCTTCCGGGAAGAGGGGGAATTCATCGTCCGACAAATTACGGAAAGGTGAAAACTGTCGGACTTGAAGCAGAGATAAATAAGTATCTGTTAAATGATCAATTAAGATTAGATATAATTTATAATTTAACAGATGCAAGAAATAAAAACTATTATGGTCCGGGCGATAACTCTTATGATAAATACCTTATCTATTCACCTGTACACAGGTTAAGTGTTAATGCTTCAGTATCATATAATGATTTTGATATTGCTTTGTTTACACATTTTGAAAGTGAAAGATTTTTTTCAAAGGATAACACAAAAAGAAACAGATTAAAACATTTTTTTGTTACAGATATTTCTGCCACATATAACTTTAGATTGTTTTCCAAAAGAAATTCAGTTACGCTCAAGGTACATAATGTATTAAATGAAAATTATTTTGTAGTGCAATCTTACCCAATGCCGTTAAGAAATTTTTTAATAACATATAAATTGGAGATATTATGAAAAAATTATGGTTACTCTATATCCTAGCCGGACTCTTCTTTTTTACAGCTTGCTCAGATGATGATCCGGTAACACCTCCCGGAGAATCAAATGCCGAAGGTATTTTTATTTTGAGTGAAGGCGGGCAAGCTCTTAATAACGCAGCACTTTCTTATTCAAGTTTTGATTATGCAAACCAAACAAAATATTGTTATCGCGATGCCAATTCTGATGAAAGATTGGGAGCTTTAGGTAATAATATGGATGTGTGGTCAGATAGTTTATACATCTTGTGTTCATCTTCTAATTTGTTACAGATAGTTAATGCTCAAAATTTTAATAAACTCATTATTGGTACGTGGGAACTTGAGCGTTATGACAACATTTCGCCAAAAGATGCACCTCCTGGAGGGTTAAGAAATCTCACTTACATTTTCTATGACAATAATAAATTCAAATTTTTTCTCCCAGGATACGAAGACAACTTTCAATATGGAAGAGATAACACGCCATATAAAGAATATATCCCATATAAGATAAAGGGTAATTCATTCTGGGGTTGGTTGGGTTTAGTGAACGATCTACATGGTAAAAGAACTATCAATTTTTTAAATAAAAACCAATTTACAATTGAATATTCTGATAGTTCTATTGCTACATTCAGACGGCTAAGCAAAAGCATATCAG
>JBGRQB010000144.1:0-11183 GCA_041725875.1 Rhodothermaceae bacterium | reverse complement strand
TTTGTTTAACAGCGGAAGAGATGAATTAAAAATTATCGACTTAAAAGATTTTGAATCTAAAACTATTGTAAAAGATGAATTCTGGGCTCTTCGTCCTGATAAATCTTATTTTTCACCTGATGACAGATATGTGCTATACTCAGCTTTCAGAAACTTTGAAAGAGACGTGTTTGTTTACGATATTAAAAAAGAAAAATCTTATAATCTTACTTATTCAGGCGTAACAGAAGGTTCACCTTTCTGGGGACCTGAAGGAAAATATATTTACTTTGTTTCCGATCGTTACAAACCAAGTTATCCGCGCGGAACAAATGACACAGAAATTTTCAGACTCGCATTAGTTAAACACAACAAACCTTTCAAGTCTGATAAATTTGATAAGCTTTTTACAAAAGCGAAAAAAGATTCAAGCAAGCCTTTTGTTGAAATAGATTTTGAAAATATTGATAAAAGATGGGAACTGGTAGTTGATTTTCCTCTTAATCAGTTTGGTTTATTTGTAACAAAAGATAAAGAAAACGATGTTATTCTTTATACATCAAATCACGATAATGCCGGATGGGGATTATTCAAAACTGTTTTAAAGCCTTTTGACAAAAAAGAATCAAAAAGAATTAAAGGCGCAAAATTTGCCAACACTGAAATTAAATCAGCTAAAAAGAATTATTATGTTTTATGTCGCGGCACAATAAAAAAACTAAATCTTGCAGGAAACAAAACTTCCGGCATCAAAATTTCATATAAGTTCAAAAGAAATCTTAAAGAAGAATTTGAACAGATGTTTAATGAAACATTTGTAAATGTTGAAGAAAACTTTTACGATGAAAAATTCCACGGCGAAGATTGGTTTAAAGTTAAAAAACAGTATGAAAAATATATTCCGCATTTAACTTCACGCGATGATTTAAGAAGATTAATAAATGATATGCTTGGTGAATTAAATTCATCTCACCAGAATTTTTACTCAAATGGTAAAGAGGAAAGCAGTTACTACAGAACAAGATCTTTGAGCACAGGAATTTTATTTGATAATGAAAATCCATATATAGTCAGCAAAGTTGTTCCTAACTCAGCTGCTGATAAAGCCGGTGTAAATATTTTCAAAGGCGATCAGCTTGTAGCTGTTAACGAAAATCCTGTTACAATTACCGAAAACAGAGAAAAATATTTTAACGCTCCTTCATTAAGTGAAGAAGTAAGCTTAACATTCAAGCGTAAAGGAAAAACATTTGATGTAAAAATACATCCTGTTTCTTCAAGAACAATTTACAATGCGCTTTATGAAAACTGGATAGATGAAAATCAGAAAAAAGTTGATAAAGCAAGCAACAAACGAATTTCATACATTCATATGAGAAATATGGGTGCAGGTGAATTAAGCAGATTTAAAATTGAAATAGCAAACGAACTTATTCACCGCGATGCTTTGATTCTTGACTTACGCCACAACCGCGGCGGTAATGTTCACGATGACGTTCTTCAGATTTTGAGTCAGAAAAGATATGCTGACTGGAAATACCGCGAAGGAAGAATGGCAAAACAGCCAAACTTCACTCCATCCGATAAACCAATAATACTTCTTATTGATGAACAATCTTTAAGTGATGCAGAAGTAACTTCAGCCGGATTTAAAGCATTAAAGCTTGGAAAAATAATCGGTACTGAAACTTACAGATGGATTATATTTACTTCGGGTCGCGGACTTGTAGATGGTTCTTTCTACAGACTGCCAAGCTGGGGATGTTATCACGTTGACGGAAGAGATATGGAATGGCATGGTGTAAAACCTGACATTTACATTAAAACTACTTTCAAAGATAAAATGGAAGGAAATGATCCTCCGTTAAAACGAGCAATTGAAGAAATTATGAAAGACTTGAAATAAACAAAAAAGGCATCTTTAACAGATGCCTTTTTTAATTCTAGATTTTATTACGAACATTCAGTTGTTTTCTCTGTAGGAACCGTAAAGTAAAATGTGGATCCTTTATCAATTTCACTTTCAACCCATATTTTTCCGCCGTTCATTTCAACAAGTTCCTTGCACAAAATTAATCCGAGTCCGGTACCCTTTTCATTAGCCGTGCCGCAGGTTGTGTGATGTTCATCTATTTTGAAAAGCTTTTCAACAATACCGGCAGCAATACCAACTCCGTTATCCTTTACTGATATCAGATAATATTTATTGTTCAATTTTGCATCAACACTTATGGTTCCGCCCGATTTTGTAAACTTAAGTGCATTAGCAATAAGATTTTGAAATACGGAAGTTATTGTATTTTTATCTGCATAAATGTTAGTCTCTTTTGAAATATTATTTTCAATAGTTATGTTTTTCTTAACTGAAACCCCAACCATTGTTGTTACTATTGTTCCGACCAAACTATACATATCAAATGTGTGCGGGTTATATTCCATTGTTGCAGTCTGAACACGAGCCCATTCAAGAAGATTTTCAACAAGCTCATAAATACCTTTTGAAGAGATATTTATTTTTTGAGCAAAAACCTTAACTTCCTCTTTAGATAAATTATCTATATCGTAAGTTAGAAAATCTGTTAATCCTAATAATGATGTAAAAGGAGCTCTTAAATCGTGAGCAATAATTGAAAAGAATTTATCTTTTGAAGCATTAATTTTTTTCAGTTCTGTTTCAGATTTTACAAGTTTTCTGTTTAACACTGCCAGTTTTTCAACATACTCTTTAAGTTGCTCTTCAACATCTTTACTTTGTGTAATATCTTTAAGAACACCAAAAAATGAAATGCTGTTTCCATCTTCATCTCTGTTAACAAAACTTGTATCTGAGGTTACAAGATGTTTTCCATCTTTCCTTTTTATTTTAATTTCGAAGTTTTTTACAAAACCAACGCGCTCTACGCGTTCAAGAAATTTTTGTCTGTCACCCGGATTTGAGTAAATTTGATTTATAATATCAGATTTCAAAATTTCTTCTTTTGTTGAATAACCCAGCATCTTTACACCATAAGGGTTAATATCAATCAATTCACCTTCTGGAGAAGTTTCGTAAATTGCCAGACGAATTTCATCAAAAAATCTTTTGTATTTGTCTGTAATGTTTTCTTGTTTAAGTTTTTTAACTTCGGCTTTAAGAGAATTTATTTCTTCTTGAAGTTCGGTAACGGTTTTATTTTCAGAGCTCATATTTTTACAACTTTGATTACAAATTATTATAATTTAAAATTACTTATAATCTTTTTATTTACAATAAAATACAAATAAAATATGGAATTAACATCATTAATATTGCTGTTTATTGTCGGAACCACGGCCGGATTTATTAATGTAATGGCTGGCGGAGGTTCTTCAATTGTTTTGCCGGTTCTTATTTTTCTTGGTCTGGATGCATCTGTTGCCAACGGAACAAACAGAGTTGCCATATTTATCCAGAATGTTTCGGCAATTATATCTTTTAAAAAAGAGAAAATAAGCAACTTTGGATTAAGTCTGAAAATTGGAGTTTTTGCTCTTCCTGGTGCTGTTGCAGGAGCAATTATTGCAACTAAAATAAGCAATCAGCTTTTTGAAACAATTCTTGCTGTTGTGATGATCGGCATTGTAATTACGATGTTAATTCCGAAATCTAAAAAAGATTATTCAGTAGAAATTATCAAAAAAACACCTTTTCTTATTTATCCTGCTATGTTTTTAATCGGGTTTTACGGCGGCTTTATTCAGGTTGGTGTTGGTTTCCTTTTGATGGCAGCCCTGCATCATATTTTAAAGCTTAATCTTCTAAATGTAAATATGCACAAGGTTTTTATAGTTTTTCTATATACAATTCCCGCTCTTTCAATTTTTATTTTTACAGGAAATATAGATTGGTTAATTGGAATTATTCTGGCCTGCGGAAATGCTTTTGGAGCCTGGTGGGCTGCAAAACTGGCTGTAAAAAAAGGTGATAAGGTTATAAGAATAATTTTGGCAGTTGTTGTAACCTTAATGGCAGTAAAACTCTTTTTTAATTGATACTGAAAAAGCGCGACAATCAATTTCAGATTTTATTCAAATCTTTTGGCAGCTTTATTTAGTCTGTCCATTATAGCTCTGCCCAAACCTTCTTCTTTAAAAGGTTCGGCAATTATCAGATCGAGATCCTCTTTTTCCATATCGTGCAAAAAGGCAAAAAGATTTGCAGCTGCTTCTGCCAAATTTCCATTTTCTGATAAAAATCTTGTATCTGCAAATTTGTGATCCAGTACTTTTGATTTGAAAAAGAGTGCACCTACTTTTTTATCTTTAAGTATTTCTTCATCAAACCGGCCAATTATTTTAAGAGGAATTTTTGGCGAATAGTGAAAAGGTAATTGTCCGGGAGAATTTGGAGTTTCGTTAATAGGAATTTCTCTGTTAAGTTTTTTCCCTACAAGTTCTTCAATATCTTCAACAGGTAAACCGCCGGGACGCAATAATGTATATTCGTCATCCTGAATTTGAATTATTGTTGACTCAACTCCCACTTTACAACTTCCGCCGTCAAGTATCATATCTACTTTATCACCAAGTTGATTAACCACGTGAATTGCTTCTGTGGGACTAAGCTGACTAAAAGCATTTGCACTCGGGGCAGCAACCGGAGTCTCTGCTTTTTCTATTAACTCTTTTGCAACCGGATGACGGGGAATTCTGACAGCAACAGTCGGGTGCCCGGCTGTTATAATATCGGGAACTATATCTCTTTTTGGTAAAACAAGAGTTAAAGGACCCGGCCAGAATTTGGTAACAACATTTTCAATTTTAGAAAGATTAATATCACAAATCTCTTCTATATAATTATAAGAAGGAATATGTAAAATTAGAGGATTAAAAGAGGGACGATTTTTTGCTTCAAATATTTTTGCAGTTGCAACCGGATCTAATCCGTTTGCACCCAAACCATAAACTGTTTCGGTGGGAAATGCTACGAGTCCGCCATTTTTAATTACATCGGCTGCTCTGGAAATATTTTCATTTGTAGCTTTAAGCAAATTCATCTTTTTCCTCTAAAATTGAGCAGCAAATATAATAAATATTAAAATTTTATAAAATTATCGTGGTTTTCCTATATAGATTTCAACTCTTCTGTTTTTTGCCTGATTAGCCGGAATAGATTTTCCATCTCTGTCAACATTAGGAACTTTGGGTCTGGAATCTGCAAAACCTGATGCTCTCAGTTTTTGCGGATTAACTCCTTTTTCAATAAAAAACTTAACAATATTTGTTGCTCTGTTTGCAGAAAGCTCCCAGTTAGATGGAAATTGGATTGTATTTATAGGAATATTATCTGTGTGTCCTTCAACTTCAATTGAAATATCGCCATTATCAATTCCAAGTAAAATTCCGGAAATTTCGCCTAAAACCGGTTCCATTTCTCTTTTTATATTTGCAGAACCAAGATCATACACGGCAGAACTCGCCAGTTCGAGTTTTACTCCGTCATCGGTAACAGTTAAACTGACGTGCTCACTTACGTTATTTTCTTTAAATATATTCTGGAGTTTCTTTTTCATAGTTGCAAAAACAGGTTCTCTTACATCCCCTTTTTGCAAAATCTGGTCGCCACTTTTTTTAAGCAAAGCAATATTAATTGCTGCCTGAAGCTCTTCCATATTTTCTGTATCTACTTTTGCAACCGTAAACATAAAAACAAAAAGTGTAAGAAGGAGTGTAATAACATCTGAATAAGTTGTTAACCAGCTGTCTGAATCATCATCTTCTTTTTTTATTCTGCTTTTTACAAAAGTATTTTCATCGCGGTGAGTGTGTTTATCTTCGCGACGATTAACATCACTTTCACGTTTGGATACTTCTTTTTGTTTTCGCTTCAGATCAAAGAGTTTTTTTTCAATTTTTTTCTTTTCATCTTCAAGCATCTTTTTTTGAACTCTGATCTCATCTTGAGCTTTTTGTACAATATTAGGGATTTTTCTCTCTTCTATAATCCTTTTTCGCTCAATTTCTCTTTCACGCCTTTGTAGTTCAGCATTCATTTTTGATTCAGTTTCAAGTGCTTTTTTATTTATGTTTTTCTCTTTATTCTCAAGTTCTCTTTCTCTATCGGCAAACTTTCGTTCGAGCTGCTTTTCATTTTCAATGAGTTTTCGTTCTAGATCTTTTTTCTTTTCAGAAATAACTCTTTCCTGCTTTTCGATCTGAACTTTTATCTTCTCATTTATATCAGAAACCTTTGCTTCAAGCTTTTTTTCATTTTCTTCAACTTTTTTGAGTTTTGCAGCTATATTAACTTTTTGTTTTTCAAGCTCTGTTCTTTCATCCTTAATCTCAAAATGTTTCAGACGAATTTCTTCTTCGACTTTATTTTGTATATAAGCCTGAAGTTCTTCCGGATTTTTAATGTTGGCTATTATCTCTCTATCCACTTTGGTATTCCTTATAATTCATCTCTTTTTATAACAGAGAAGTGAAATGAAGAATCCATAAAGCTGTTTAGCATATCCTGAATTAGAATGGAGTCTTTATTTTCGCCCAAAAGAACAAAACCTTCGGTTACAAGAAGATTTCTTAATCTCATTGTTTCTTGTTTTTGTTTAGCTTTTTCAGCAGCGGGTTTAAATAGAAGATTTGCAAAAAACACACCATATAAAGTTGTCATAAGCGCAAATGCAAGTCCTTTTCCCAAAGCTTCGGGGTTTCCGTCCATTTTATCAAGCATTATTATAAGTCCGATAACCGTACCAAGCATCCCGAATCCGGGTGCAAATGTAGCCATTGTTTTAAGTATGTAGGAACCGGTGATATTTCTTTCGTAAGTTGTTTCTGCAAAGTTGGTAAGCATTTTTCTTAATTCGTCACCTTTATAACCTGTTACAATTAATTCACCGCCATATTTTACAAACGGATCGGTAATTTTTACACGTTCAATCTCTTTTTCCAATCCCTGCAAACCATCCATTTTAAGTATTCTGGCCCAGGTAATTATATTTTTTACCTCTTTATATAAAGATTCAGGGTTTATCTTTTCAGGAACAAAGATACCTCTTAACTCTCTGAAAGCTGATTTTATATCGGTAAACTTAAACGATATAAAAGTGCCGGCAACTGTACCTCCTATTACCATTAATAAACTCGGTAAGCTCAAAAACATCAAGTAGTTATCAGTACTTGAGAAAATTGCATACGCGAATAAAATAACTCCAAGAAGTATGCCTAATACAGTATCTTTTGCTAATTTTTTCATATAAACCCGGATAAAAATTGATTTTCAGATATTATTTAATCGGTAACTTTACTAAATATATTAAATTCAGTCCTGTTAATCAAAACGACGAAACTTATTAACAAGAAAACAATTTAATTAATCAAAAGAAATGCCATTATTTTTAAGTCAATAATTAATATGCAAATTAATTAAAGTTAAAAGATTTACAGATCGAGTTCTATATCAACTTTTTCATATTCTTTATATAGAACCGGGAAGAGAAATGAAATGATAAAACAGCCTATTCCGGTTAAATAAAATGCCAGCCCAATAATATCATCATACTCTAATATATTGAGTCTGCTCAGCATCCAGTGCCAGTCGTGATAAACTTTATTTCCGCCAAGAAGCGGCAGTAATCTTTCGCGTGCATCGGCAGCATAAACACTAATATTCATTAAATTTTGTCCTAACCACAAAATAAAAAGCTGAACAAGAAATTTCTTTTTATTTGAAACAGCATACCAGACACACAGAGATGGAATAATAATCTGCATCAGAGTTCCGCCCAGTGTGTAGATAAAATCGCCGAAAATTCTGAATATTCCGTGCCCCCCTTCGTGAATCAAGAGGTTAAGATTATCAATAAAAGTAAACTCACCCATTTTAATTCCGTAATAAATATAGAACGGAAATAAAATGAGTGAGCCTTTCCATTTTGAAAATATATCTTTATAGTTATTGCTCTTCTTCAAAAAGTTTTACCAGTTCATTTTGGTTGTTGGTTAATCCCAGACATAAAATCAGTTTGATTCGTGCTTTTTGTCCGTTAAGATAATCAGCAAATATCACACCTTCTTTACTCAACCATTTTCCTGCGCCGGGATAACTGTAAACATCGAGAATTTCTCCGGCCGGACATCTTGAAACAAGCACAACAGGAATACCTTTTTCGCGAGCATACTTTATGCCTGAAAATGCTTCGGGAGGAACGTTCCCTACTCCCATTGCTTCTACTACAAGTCCCTGAGTACCGCTATCAACACTGAACTTCAAAAATTTATCATCCATTCCGGCATAAACTTTTATTAAATCAACATTTGAATTAAGTTTATCAGTTTCAATAATTTCCAGTTTTCTTGGTGCGCGGTTAAAAAAGGCTCTTCCTCTGTCAACAAATCCCATTGCACCAAAATCTAAACTGTGAAATGTTTCCACTTTTTCAGTGTGAGTTTTGGTTACCTCACTTGCCGCATTTATTTCACCGTCAAGAACAACAAGAACTCCGAGTCCCTTACTATTTTCATTATTACAAACGTGAATAGCATCTATAAGATTTCTTGGTCCGTCCCAATCTTGCTCGGAGCTGGTTTTCATTGCACCGATAAAAATAATTGGTTTTTCTGTTTTTATTGTAAGATCCAGTAAATAAGCTGTTTCCTCAAGTGTATCTGTTCCGTGAGTTACAATAATTCCGTCAATATCATCCTTTTTAATAAATTCCTGCACCTTTTTCGATAAATCGAGCATAAGTTCGGGTGTCATATGCGGACCCGGATACATTCCAAAATCGTAAGTTGATAAGTTTGCCAAACCTTTTGCGCCCGGAATAAGCTTTAACAGATCATCACCATTAAGGCAGGGTACGGCTCCTCCGGTTTTTTCATCAATTCTCATTGAAAAAGTCCCGCCGGTAAAAACAACTAGGATATTTTTCATTTAGTTTTCCTCAAATAATCTATCAATTAAAATATTACACAATTTGTTCATTTTTCAGGTAAAATAAGAGTGTGAAACTTACTCACATTTTTTCCTCAAAAATATTTCCAAAAAATAAAAATTTTACTTGCTTCTAACAAAATAAATAAAGCAAAATTAAGAATATAAAAGAATGTGGATAACTTGTTAATAATTAAAGTGCGTGAAATGTTTCACACCACTTATAAACATATCTGTGGATAACCCAAAGTGTGTATATCTGTTCATAAAGTATATTAACCGCATCTAACTTATTGTTAAACAACAAGTTACAGTTATTCACATAATGTGGATAACCTGTGGATAACTTTTATGGTTACCAACATGGTGTATAAATAAACCCCTAAAACAACTCATTTTTGAAGTTTTTAAATTGTGGATAACTTTTATTATTCATGCTCAAATTTTTACTTGACATTTAAACATGTTGACAACTCAAAATTAGTCATGATAAGCATGTTAAAAGAGGGGTAAAAGTCTTATTTATCTCTTAAAAATTTTAAAGCGTTTATTTTTAAGAACTTAGCAAAAAGTTTAAAATTTAATTTGCACAGAATCACAATAGTGTCTATTTTCATTGCGAGGTGAGAGTGCAGTTACTATGTGGATAACTTGTGGATAACTCTCAAGCGTGGAACATAAATAATTATTAAAAGTTTCACATTATATCAAAAATGAAGTTCTTAGAAATAATGTTTTAGAGAAAAATTTACTGTAAGTTACTATTTTACAATAAGTTACAGCTAACTCAGACTTACAGAATACTAAAAACAACTAAAAGTACCAGCTTTTTCAAAACATTATTTAGAACTCAAATTTACTGTTAACAATTATTATAAACTTGTGGATAACTGAATTAGATGACGTTTAACGATACTGTAATGAAAATGAAAATTGATCACGAAGTTGTTTGGAAAGAATGTTTACAAATCATTAAAAAAAATGTGCCATTTCTTACTTTTAATACCTGGTTTCTGCCAATAAAGCCTGTAGAACTGGTAAGTACAACCCTTAAAATACAAGTTCCCAACAATTTTTTCGTAGAATGGATTGAAGAACATTACAATACTTTAATTCACAATACAATCAATCAGGTTTTAGGACCCGAAGGAAAACTTGCTTATATAATTGTAGAAGAGAAAGAAGAAGTTTTTGAACCTGAACCGGCAATAATAGCTAAACCGGTTCCGGTAAAAGTAGAAAACGTACCGGAAAATATATTTCCGCCAAAACCGGAAATAAAACAACAAATTCAGGAAGATTTTGAAAACTATCTTAATAGTAAATATCGTTTCGAAAACTTTATTAAAGGTGAAAACAATCAATTAGCCCGCGCAGCTGCTGTTGCAATAAGTGAAAATCCGGGAGCTACATCTTTTAATCCACTATTTATATATGGTGGTGTCGGACTCGGAAAAACGCATCTTATGCAGGCAATTGGAAATAAAATTTTGGATAATCATCCGGAAAAAAGAATAATCTACTTATCATCCGATATTTTTACAGTAGAATTTGTAGAAGCAATTCAGAACAACACTGTTAATGAATTCTCAAATTTCTACAAAAGTATGGATGTTCTTATTATTGACGATATTCAGTTTCTTATAGGAAAAGAGAAAACACAGGATCTTTTCTTCCATATTTTTAACGCATTGCACCAGTCTGGTAAACAAATTATACTTTCTTCAGATAAACCGCCAAAAGAACTTGCTGGATTGAAAGAAAGGCTTGTTTCAAGATTTCAGTGGGGTCTAACAACAGACATTCAGCCGCCAGATTTTGAAACCAGAGTTGCTATCCTCAAAAATAAAAGTGAAAGTTATGGTATAAACCTGTCACGCGATATTTTGGAGTTTATAGCTCACAATATTACTTCAAATATTCGCGAACTTGAAGGATGCCTGATCAAATTATTGGCAAACGCTTCTTTAAGTTCACAGGAAATTAGTCTTGAGATGGCTAAAAAAACCGTTAAAGAGATATCAACCAGCAGAGAAGTTAATATTTCAATCGATTACATTACAAAAAATGTATGCGAGTTTTACGGTGTTGAAGAAAATAAGGTTCGTGAAAAGAATCGTAAAAAAGAAGTTGTTCTTGCCCGACAAATGGCAATGTATTTATCTAAAAAGCTTACGAAATCTTCGTTAAAAACTATTGGATTACATTTTGGAGGAAGAGATCATTCAACTGTTATTCACGCCTATAACAGTATTGAAAAACTCATTAATACAGACGAATCCGTAAAAGATGCTGTAAAGAGTAT
>JBGRQB010000143.1:0-11255 GCA_041725875.1 Rhodothermaceae bacterium | reverse complement strand
GAGTGATTTGATATATTTTACTAACATTTGTCAATATTTCCAGAGGAACTGTATTGTTGAGCGTGTCTTCCCGCACCGGCATTATAAGCGCAGAATTAAAAAGATTTGTTCTGTATAATCTTATCTGACTTAACTGGATTTTTTCATTACTGTAATAATCCCCTTCTTTAATATCGATAAGATCCAGCAGAAGCTGATCAGTAACTTCTTCTTTTCCGGCTCCGCTTTTTACAACTCTGAGTTCACTTATTTTAAATCTGTTTCCGGGGATAAAATTCAGCGAAATCTCAACTTCATTTTTCAGAGTATCCACTAAAATTTCTGGTGCACCTGATGTAACCGTCATATAACCACGGTCACCTAAAAAGTTGAGCACTACAGCTCTGGTTTGATTTACAACTTCGGCAGAATATTGTTCACCTGTTTCAATTGTAATTCGGTCGTGAATCATTTCTAAAAAATCGGGGAAAATATTATCCAGACCTGAAATTGTATATTTTTTCACAACCGCAGGATCACCGGCTTCAATTGAATAGGTCAGTTCCGTATCATTATCCGTGGAATCTACATTAATTTGCGAAGTAATTCGGGATTTAAAAAAACCTCTGTCGCGATAAAAAGTTTTCAATTGAGCAATATCAGATTTAACCAAACCGGGGTTATAATAAATTGCTTCAGCGCCAAAACTTGTAAAGGAGTAAAGAAACTGGGAAAAAACTCCGGGAGATTCTTTGGAAATAATAACTTTCTCTAATTCAGATTGAGAGTAAACTTTGTTTCCTTCAAATTTGACAGAAACAAGTTCATAATCTGAATTGGTTTGAGCATAATTATTTGTTATAAACGGAACAAGAAGCAGAGCAAGACAAATAATAAATTGTTTATGTATTCCGGTTGAAAATTTAGCCAACTATTTCTCAGTTTTTAATTGTAACTACAGTTCCCACTTTTATAACTGAACTTAATTCATCAATATTTTTATTACTGATGGCAATTGAACCGTTAGTCCAGTTAAAAGTAAAAGGTAAATTTCTGAAAATTAAATCATATTTTCCAATACCATGAATACCAATTTTATATTTATCAAACAAGTCAGAAGGTGGACATTTCCCTTTTTTAAGATGAAATATCACTTTTTCATATAGAGCTTTTGAGATATTTCCGTTTTTGTAGCATTCTGAAGCATCGTCGAGATTGGGATAGTTAATTTCAAAGAATTTGTAAAAATCTTTGTGCTGATTCACTCTGCAGATTTTGTAGACGCCTGCCGGGGTAACAAGATCGTTTGGAGCCATTTTTATTTTGCTTTTCTTTCGCCCCATAACGGCTTTATATTTTTTAACCAGAACATCGCCGGAATATAATTCGAGTTTATAGTTTTTTTTGTCGATGAGAATAGAAACGTTTTCAAGTTTATCTATATTCTTTTTCTCCATTGCTTCCTGCAAAGTAATTTCACGAGAGTTTAGAATTATTCCGTAGAGAACCATTCCCGCAAAAAATAGAATAAAACTACAACTGAAAAAAAATATATTCTTTATCACGTTTAAAAATCTTGATAGTGGTTAGTTAAATTTACCGCTCAGGTTTTCATTAGACGAAGAACCTGTCTTATAAGTTACAAAAAACAGCACAAAAGTGCTGTTTTTATTAATATCTATTGTTTGTTCGCATCTACAACTGCAATTGCCGACATAGTAATAATATCATCTACGGTGGCGTCTTGCTGAAGTATATGAACTGGTTTTTTTAAGCCCTGGAGAACTGGTCCGATAACAGTTGCGTTTGTGAGTCGCTGAAATAATTTATAAGTAATATTTCCTGAATTCAGATCAGGGAATACCAAAACATTTGCACGACTTTGAAGTTTTGAAAACGGATATCGTTTTTCAAGTATTTTTTCAGTGATTGCTGTATCGGCCTGCATTTCACCATCAATTACAAGATCAGGTCTGAGTTCCTTAACAATGGCAGTTGCTTTTGCAACTTTTTCAGATTCAGGGTGACGAGCACTTCCGAAGTTACTGAATGACAACATTGCTATTTTCGGATCTATATCAAACTGCTTTGCTGTTTCAGCTGTACACATTGCAATTTGCGCAAGTTCTTCTGAGGTTGGATTTACATTAACCGTAGTATCTGTAAAGAAAAATACATTACTTCCAATTATCATAATGTAAATTCCGGAAACAACTCTTATTCCTGATCTCACTCCAATACATTCCAAAGCAGGTCTTAATGCCTCGGGATAGTTTGTAGTTACACCTGCAATCATTGTATCTGCATCACCAGATTGAACCATCATTGCAGCATAGTAGATTCTTTTCTTAACTTCTTTCATTGCTGCTTTGAGAGTAAGACCTTTTCTGTCACGATTTTTATAAAGCAGCAAACCATATTCGCCGCACTTTTCACACACGTGAGGATCTTTAATTATAAACTCATCAGTAGAATATCCGAGACTTACAACCTTAGATTTTATTGCTTCCACATTTCCAAGAAGAACCGGTTGCCCGATTTGATCTCTTTTTACAGAATGTGCAGCGTGAATTATTTTTTCTTCTTCACCTTCGGGATAAACTATTGTCTTGTCTGTTCCCTGTGCTTTGTTGATCATTACACGAATAATCTCTTTAGAATATCCGAGGCGTTCTTTTAGTTCATCTTCATATTCCTGCCAGTCGTCAATTTTAATTCTGGCAACCCCGCCGTCAACTGCAGCTTTTGCAACAGCCGGTGCAACTTTCCAAAGTACTCTGTGATCGAAAGGTTTTGGAATAATATATTCGGGTCCGTATGAAAAATCTTTTCCACCATAAGCACTTACAACAACTTCAGGAACTTTTTCTTTGGCCAGCTCTGCGAGTCCGAGAACAGCAGCCATTTTCATTTCATCGGTAATAGCAGTGGCTCTTACATCGAGTGCGCCTCTGAAAATAAAAGGAAATCCCAATACATTATTAACCTGATTTGGGAAATCACTTCGTCCGGTTGCCATAATAATATCTTTTCTGACAGCAACAGCATCGGGATAAGTAATTTCAGGATCTGGATTTGCCATTGCAAAAACGATTGGTTTTTCGGCCATATCTTTTACCATTTGCTGAGTTACAACACCTGCTTTAGACAGCCCGATAAACACATCGGCTCCTTTCATTGCTTCGTTCAGTGATTCGTAATAAAC
The DNA here is from genome assembly GCA_041725875.1 of Rhodothermaceae bacterium. Classification (GTDB taxonomy): domain Bacteria; phylum Bacteroidota; class Ignavibacteria; order Ignavibacteriales; family Melioribacteraceae; genus JBGRQB01. The sequence goes on along the minus strand of JBGRQB010000143.1, from coordinate 8,071 downwards.
TGAGTTTGCAAATTGGAGTTTATATTTATTAAGATCTTTGCGATCTTTATGAATTAATCCTTTGGAATCAAACATAAAAATGTTTTCACGTTTGGCACCTGCTGTTATATATAAATTACAACAGGCAATTGCAGCAGCTCCTGCACCGGATACAATTATTCTTAAATCTTTCAGTTTTTTTTCTGCAAGTTCGGCTGCATTTATAAGAGCTGCGCAACTGATAATAGCGGTTCCGTGCTGGTCATCGTGAAACACGGGAATATTCATTGTTTTTTTGAGTGTTTCTTCAATCTCGAAACATTCGGGAGCTTTAATATCTTCCAGATTAATTCCGCCAAATGTTGGTTCGAGTAACTCAACTGTTTTGATAATTTCGTCCGCATTTTTGGTTTTAAGTTCAATATCAAATACATCGATATCGGCAAATCTTTTAAATAAAACCCCTTTACCTTCCATTACGGGTTTTCCTGCGTGCGGGCCAATATCTCCGAGTCCGAGAACAGCAGTACCGTTGGAAACTACAGCCACAAGATTTCCTTTAGCTGTGTATTTGAATACATCGTCATCATTTTTGTGAATTTCACGACAAGGTTCGGCTACACCGGGAGTGTACGCCAAAGATAAATCGCGGGAGGTAAAACAAGGTTTTGTAGCATTTACTTCAATTTTCCCTTTTCGCCCTTCACTATGATAACTTAGAGCTTCTTCTTTACGATTACTCATAAATTAATCCCTTTAGTTAAGTGAAATTATGCAAAACTTTTAAAAAAAAAGCCTCGACAAGTCGAGGCAGTGTATTGCTTAAACTTCCATTATTTCTATTTCTTTATGTTTTATCAGATCGTCAACCTTTTTAATATGATTGTTGGTTAAGTCTTGAACTTCAGCTTCCGCATCATGCCTCAAATCTTCTGAAAGCTCCTTGGCTTTCTCTTGTTTTTTCAAGTTTTCATTAGCATCTCTTCTTACATTTCTGATAGCAACTTTACTATCTTCGCCAAATTTTTTAACAAGTTTAACCATATCTTTACGTCTTTCTTCGGTTAACGGAGGTATAGGCACTCTAATATTAGTTCCGTCATTGGATGGATTTAATCCCAGGTCGGCAGTTAAAATAGCTTTTTCAATTTCACCAAGAAGCGATTTTTCCCAGGGAGTAATATTTAAAGTATGTGCATCCAAAACAGTTACATTTGCTACCTGATTTAAGGGACTTAAACTTCCGTAATAATCAACTTTTACCCCGTCAAGCAATGCTGTTGTTGCTTTTCCGGTTCTTATTTTAGCAATTTCACTTCTAAAAGCTTCAATAGATTTATCCATTCTTCTTTTAGCATCATCGATGTACATATTTTGCATAATGGCCTCTATATTAATTTGAAAATTTACTTAACTCCGTTTTCGCTAACCGTTGTTCCAATTGTTTCGCCGGTAATAACTTTTAACAGATTGCCTTCAACATCCATATTAAATACTTTAATTGGAAGGTTATTTTCCTGACAAAGACTAATTGCTGTCAAGTCCATCACCCGGAGATTATTTTTTAACACATCAAGATACGAAATTTCTTTGAATAATGAAGCGTCAGGATTTTTTTCAGGATCTGAATCGTAAACACCGTCAACTCTTGTTCCTTTCATAATTACATCGGCTTCAATTTCAACTGCTCTTAATGTTGCGGCAGTATCTGTACTGAAATATGGATGACCTGTTCCGGCTCCAAAAATGACAACTCTGTTTTTTTCAAGGTGTCTGATTGCTCTTCTTCTGATATATGGCTCAGCAACTTCTTCCATTTTTATTGCACTTTGCAATCTGGTATAAATACCTTCTTGTTCAAGTGCATTTTGCAATGCAAGTGAATTGATTAATGTTGCAAGCATTCCCATAAGATCGCCGGTAACTCTTTCAATTCCCTGATCGGCTGCATTTAATCCTCTGTAGATATTTCCACCGCCGATAACCACACCAATTTCAACGCCAAGGTCGTGAATTTTTTTAATTTCTCTTGCAAAAAATCTCAATTTTTCCGGATCTATTCCGTGACCTTTTCCTCCCATAAGGGATTCGCCGCTGAGTTTTAATAAAATTCTTCTATATTTTAAAATATCCATACTGCACTCCCGATATAACTAAAAAAAAAGGTCTTATTAAAAAATAAGACCTTTTTGAAATCAATTATTTATTTTCATCACTGAGGTGGAACCTGTGAAATAATTTCACTTTAGCCTCAGCAGAATTTTTAGCATTAAATTCTTTAACAAAATCAGCAACCGATTTGCTGTTATCTTTAACAGATACCTGATCTACCAAACAAACTTCTGAGAAGAATTTGTTTAATCTACCCTGAGCAATTTTGTCAAGAATGTTTTCAGGTTTACCTTCTTTTGCAGCAATTTCTTTGTAAATTTCAAGTTCTTTGTTCACAACATCTTCAGGAACAACTTCTCTTGAAACATACTGAGGATTCATTGCAGCAATCTGCATAGCAAAATCTTTTGCTAAAGAAACCATTTCATCAGTACCAGTAGCAACTGAGTCAACTCTTAATAAAACACCAAGTTTTGAACCGTGGTGTACATAGTCAACAACAACGCCATTATCAGCTGCTTCAATTATAAAGCGGGAAATTTCAACTTTTTCACCTACTTTACCAGTAGTTTCGTTTAATAAATCCGCAATTGTTAAATCGCCAGCTTTAAGAGCTTTTAATTCATCAAGATTTGCAGGTTTTTCGTTAACAACTGTATCTAACACTGTATTTGCAAATTTAACAAAGTCGTCACTTTTTGCAACAAAGTCAGTTTCACAGTTAACTTCAACCATAACACCTGTATTGTCTTCTAATACTTTAGTAAGAACAAGACCTTCTTCAGCAGATCTTTCAGCTCTTTTAGCAGCAACTGAAGCACCTTTTTTACGAAGGATTTCTATAGCTTTTTCAAAGTCACCGTTTGCTTCTGTGAGGGCTTTTTTACAGTCCATCATTCCGGCACCGGTTTTATCTCTAAGTTCTTTTACCTGTTTAGCAGAAATTGACATTTCACACCTTTAAAAATTTATTCTTTATTTTCTTTTGCTTCTTCTTTTTTAGGGGCAGCTTCCTGCTTAGGAGCATCAGCTTTAGGCTTTCTTGGTCCGCCTTTTCTTTCGCCACCTTTATTGAATCTTCTTACTCTTTTACCATCTTTCTGATCATCGCCAGATTCAATTTTTTCTTTTTTTACTCTTTCTTTTTCAGCAGCTTCGTGAGCTCTTAACTCTTTAGCTTTCACTGCACCTTCACCAACTGCTTTAGTCATTGCTTTTACAACAAGACCAATAGTTTTAACGGCATCGTCGTTAGCTGGTATCGGGTAATCAACTTCATTAGGATCAACATTAGTATCAACAATAGCAAACACAGGGATGTTTAATCTTTTTGCTTCTCTAACTGCAATTGATTCTTTTTTGATATCAACGATAAATAAAGCTCCAGGCAATTTAGTCATAGTTTCAATGCCTTCAAGAACTTTTCTTAATTTATCTTTTTCGCGAGTAAGTTGTAATCTTTCTTTTTTAGTAATTTTGTCGAAAGTGCCATCACTTTCCATTTTATCGATATTCTGCAATCTTTTAATGCTTTTTCTGATTGTCTGGAAGTTTGTTAACATTCCGCCTAACCATCTTTCGCTAACCCAGTTCATATCACAAGCTTTTGCTTCGGCAGAAACAACAGGTTTAGCTTGTTTTTTTGTACCAACAAAAAGCACTTTTTTGCCAGTTGCAATAATATCATACAAGGCTTTTGAAGATTTTTCGATTTCTTTTTGAGTTTTTTTCAGGTCGATTATGTGAATCCCGTTTTTTTCCATGAAAATATATTTTTTCATTTTAGGATTCCATCTGCGAGTTAAATGCCCAAAATGTGCACCCGCTTCGATAAGCTGATTTAATTCAACTTTTACCATTTCTTATTTCTCCTGTTAGAGTCTTCTACTTCGTTCTACTTTGCCTTTGATCCCGCTGTTTTAAGCGGGACACAGGGGACAAATCCGGAAGTATGTTCGTTTAAAAATATTCCGATTAAATAATAATAATTTGAAATTAACGTTTAGAGAACTGGAATCTCTTTCTCGCTTTAGGCTGACCACATTTTTTACGTTCAACCATTCTAGGATCTCTTTTAAGTAATCCGTCAGCTTTTAATACTGGTCTGTATTCAGCGTTAATTTCTACTAATGCTCTGGCAACACCAAGTCTAGCAGCTTCTGCCTGACCTTTAATTCCGCCACCATTTACATTAATAAATACATCATATTTGCCTAATGTTTCTGTAACCTTTAATGGTTGCAAAACATCTTTCCTGTGAACTTCTTGCTGGAACACTTTTTCAAATTCCTGGTGGTTCACTGAAACTTTACCAGAGCCGTTTCTTAAATACACACGAGCTACTGATGTTTTTCTACGACCAACGTGAATCTTGTCTGCCATCTAATATCACTCCACTATAAACTTATTGGTTCTGGTTTTTGAGCTGTATGAGGGTGATCTGTACCCGCATAAACTTTTAACTTTTTAATTAATTTTCTGCCTAATCTGTTTTTAGGCAACATACCTTTTACAGCATGTTCAATTACAAATGCCGGATTTTTTTCAATCATTTCAGCAAATGTTCTGATTCTTACACCACCTGGATATCCAGAGTGTGAGAAATATTCTTTTTGTAAAGATCTTTTACCTGTTAATTTTACTTTTTCAGCATTGATAACAACGATAAAATCGCCGGTATCCATGTTTGGTGTAAAGACAGGTTTTTCTTTACCACGGATTATTCTGGCGCACTTTGCAGCCAGACGACCTAAAACCAAATCTTGAGCATCGATAACATACCATTTCTTATCTACATCTTCGGTCTTAATAAATTTGGTCAACTTTTCTTGCTTCACTTTTTATATCCTCCAAAAGCCAAATATATTTTACTAAAGAATACAAAATTACCATGACATTTTGGCAATGTCAAATAATTGCAGACCCTAAATGTAACCTAAAAATCTAAAAATTGCAAAAATTTTAATTTTTTAAACTGTATTACTTGCATAACCCATATCCGGTAGGCTATTATACATTTCATTTTTAATGAAATTATTTATTAATGAAAGGCGTTTAAAAATAAAAATGCGACTTAAAGCCGCATTTTAAAACTAATCTATAATGTAAATTTTATTTTAACAGGCTCATTTTTCTAGTCTGAACAAAATCACCTGCTTTTATTCTATAAAAATAGATACCGCTTGAGACTTTACTTCCTCTATCATTAACAGAATTCCAAACAACTTTGTGTTCACCTGCAGATTGAGTTTCATCAACAAGCTTAGTAATTCTTTGTCCGTTAATATTAAATATTTCAACCACAACATTTGCTTCTTGCGGTAAGGTATATTTAATTGTAGTTGAAGGGTTAAACGGATTTGGGTAATTCTGAGATAATACAAATCCTTTTGGGGTATTCTCTACATCATCAATACCAACTATTATAGAAGGATCATAAATTCCAATAAATGCACCTCTACCGTGAGTCCCAACAGCAACTTTATTATCAGAAACTCTTGATTTGATTGAGGACACAACTGCAGAGCCAATCTGTTCTTCTGCAATTTTAGTCCAATTAGTTAAATTTTGCTTAACTTCATAAGTGGAAAATAATCCAATACTTGTTCCAACTAAATATTGAACACCAGCAGACCCAACAACTATTTCAGCGGCTCTTACAGAAGGCCCAGAATCTCCGCCAAGGTTTCCTTCAACTTCCGTAAAAGTATTACCAGCATCTATTGAATGGAAAATACTTTTTGTTTTGTAGTTTGAAACAACTACCAAAATCTCAGAACTATTTTCAGGATTAATTGCAATCGAAGAGATATTTGCTCCACTTACTGAACTTGTTAATTCTTTTATTAATGCAGAAGAAGTGGCAACTTTTGCATTATCATATCTTACAATTTTAGGTTTACCAGTACCTGATATAGCCAGATAAACTACAGAATTGTTTCTGGAGCAACTTACAGCAGTGTATTCATCTCCAGTTATTTCATTAATTTTTGTCCAAAAATCATCGGTAGGCCCTAAGCTATATCCATTTTCACTTGTACCTGTTTCACCTTGAATCAATCTGACATTATCATTTCTCCAGAATTGATGCTTTGAAATAAAATAAACATACTTTTCATCTGAAGGATCAACAGCAAATGGATTTATAAAATGCATTTCAACAGTTCTTTCTTTACCTGTAATTGGAGTTATTACATCCCAGTCATATCCCCCTTTAACTAACTCAATAGGTTTGTTATTATTACTTGCCAAGCCAATTCTATATGTATGTCCGTATTGAGATGCAGCAAATACATCATCATTTCCCCAATAACAAAAAGAACCGTCACCTGATGTTACATCAATTGAGTTAGTTGTTTCTGCTCCGTTAAACTCAAAAAACGGGGAACCATTATCTTGAGTTCCTCCAATTATTCCGTTGTTATCAGAACTTGGAGCAATAGCTATTGAATAAAATTGTGTAACATTATAGTTGTTATTTTTATCCTCCCAAATAACCGATTCACTAATACTGTTAATTCCTCTGGTAATATCAGTAGTATAACTTAATCCACCATCATGACCGCTCCAGCAAATTTTGGGATCATTAGGATCAAAAGCTATAGAATGCTGATCAGCGTGGTGATTAGCATATGAAGCGTTTGATTTGGTATGAACCTCATATCCACCAATCCAGGTTTTATTAGGAAATATTCCAGATGGTTTTTGGGCAAACGCATTCTCTGATCTATATAAATTAGTTCCGCCTACAAGAACAAAATTTTCATCATCAGGTTTTACTTCCAATATATAATTATAGTTACCTTGAGTTTCGATATAGCCTTTATCATAATTATCAAAACTTGGTAAGTTTGATGATCTGTCTTCAAAAGAATCATTGCTTACATCAATCTTGTAAAAGTAATTGATATCTTTTCCACCGGTTTCTTCACCGCCATAAGCCAGCACATACGCAACAGTAGGGTTAGAAGGAGCAAATTTAACTAATGTTCTCTGATAGGTTTCAGTAAAACTTTGAGGAGTAATATTTACAAAGTTGTTACCATCATCTGTTGATTTGTAAATACCTCCCGCATGTTTAGCACCTGATCCATAAAGTTTATTATAGCCATACTCAGAACAAGCAACTAACAATTTACCATCGGCACTAACATCAACATCCATAAAGTAATGATCATTTGCACCATTTATTAATACTTCAAATGAATCATCATTTTTTAGTTTACAAAGTACACCACCATTTGTTGTAAAAAATACAGTTCCTGTTGTAGGGCTAATTACAATTTTTGAAATGTGAGAGAGTAATGTATAAACCATTGGATCAGAAGGAGCCGTTAGTGACAATTGTGTCCAAGTTTCTCCGTTATCAGTGGAACGATAAACACCGCTACCAAAATAATAACTTCCATCTAAACCTGCTCCGGTTGTTACAGATCCGCCTCCAAACCATTCGCCAGTTCCGTAATACCAAGTATCTTCAAAACCTTCTCTTGGATCTTGCACTAATGTAGTTACACTTAAATTTTGGTTTGATTTAGACTTTAAACTCCAACTTGCACCTTTATCAGTTGTTTTCCAAATCCCACCTGAAACACCGCCGGCCAAGACTATATTATTATTTCTTTTATCAATACCCAAAGCTCTGGTTCTTCCGCCTACATCAACAGGGCCAGCTTCTTTCCAATGAAATCCACCCATATTTGATTTTTTCAATAAAGCTGGTGAAGACTGTAAATTATTTGCAAATTCCAATTCCATACTTCGGATATTCTGTGGGATTTTTCCTGATATCGGATCTCTTAATAATTTATTGAAATATTCTGCTCTGGCAAGTTTTGCTTCAACAGCTGTGGTTGAATGACTTGATCTTTTAATTTTGGTAATTTTAACTTTTTCAGATTTATTACTAATAAGGCATACAGCTATTATCAACAATAATAAAGCTAAGGTATAAAACTTTTTCATTAGATCTCCTTTATAT
>JBGRQB010000142.1:0-11347 GCA_041725875.1 Rhodothermaceae bacterium | reverse complement strand
CTATTGCAGATGCTGCGGCAACAGCAGAACCGGAGATTGCTCCAAAAAACATAGAAGCAAGAATGTTTACAAATGCAAGTCCGCCCGGAAGTTTCCCAACCAAAACTTTTGCAAAATCAATTAATCGCCGTGCAATTCCCCCGCTGTTCATCAAGGCTCCGGCAAAAATAAAAAATGGAATTGCCAGCAAAGCAAAACTGTCTATCCCCGTTGCCATTCTCTGAGCCACAGTTGTAAGTGAAGGAATAGAATTTACATTTAACATCAGTGTAACAAGACTTGATATACCAATGCTGTATGATATCGGAACTCCTATTGAAAGGAGAACTATAAAGGTCAATACTAAAACTAATATTTCAAAAACTTCCATAAAAAATGCTCAAATTAGTTGCTGTTAACTATTTTGTCTGATTTATCTTTTTAATTTCTTCTACTATAAATGTAAATGCGTAAAACATCATTAATATTCCGCTAATCGGAACCACAGAGTAAACATAGCCAAGCGGAATCTGTAAAGCAGCGGAGATTTGGTTAAGTGTTAAAGTTATTTGTACCAGTCTGATTCCGCCTACAACCATTACAAAAAATGCAAATAGAAAAACAAAACTCTGGATAAAAATTTCGAGATATGATTTTTTGATTCCGTTTAACTTTGTTGAAAGCAAATCAATTGCAAGGTGCATTTTTTGTCCGGCAACATAACTGGCTCCCAAAATACCAAGCCATATCAACATATATCTTGCAAGTTCTTCAGTGTATGAACTCGGGTTCTGTAAAACAAATCTTGAAAAAACCTGCCACAAAACGTTGATTGTCATAGCAGCCATTATGGTTACAAGAATCCACTTTAAAACCTGATCAATATTTTTCTTTATATTCAATAAAATCATTTTACATTCCCAATTTTTTGAATAAGATCAAATACTTTTTTGTCACTTTTATATTCTTCGTGAAGTGGTTTTACTTTTTCTATGAACGAAGTTTTATCAGGATAGATAACTTTTACTCCAGCTTCCTGAACCGCTTTTAATGATTCTTCTGTAGATTCTTTCCAGATTTTTTTCTGATAAACATAAGACTCTTCAGCAGCTGCCTGCAGCCACCCTTTCTCTTCTTCCGTAAGGTCGTTCCAAATTACAGTGCTTATCACTAAAACATCGGGAACAAAAGTATGTTCATCAAGAGAGTAATATTTACAAACTTCATAGTGACGGGATAAGTAAAAACTAGGAGGATTATTTTCTGCACCATCTACAACTCCCTGCTGCAAAGCTGTATAAAGCTCACCCCAGGAAATTGGTGTAGCAGATCCGCCAAGTGAGTTTACAAGTTTTACAGAGGTTGCACTCTCCTGAGTTCTTATTTTTAATCCGGTAAGATCATCAGTAGTGTTTACAGGTTTTTCTTTTGTGTAAAAACTTCTGCTTCCCGCATCGTAAAAACATAAACCTCTGAGCCAATATTTTTCCGGGCTAACAAGCAAATCTTTACCTATTTGCGATTCCATAACTCTGTGTGCATGATCTGCATTTCTGAAAATGTAGGGCAGACTAAAAACTTTAAAGATAGGTGCAAAACCTTCGAGAACCGAAGCCGAGACTTTCGTCATTGCCAGACTCCCGATTTGCAGAAGCTCAAGGCATTCTCTTTCTGTTCCAAGCTGCTGACTCGGATAAACAGAAATCAACAATTTCCCGTTCGATTTTTCGGATGCTCTTTCCGCCAGATAAAGCATTGCTTTATGCACCGGGTGTGATTGATCTAATCCATGACCAATTTTCAATTTTTTAACGCCGGTTACCTTACTGCACGAAAACGACATCAAGGCAACCAGCAACAAAGGAATTATTATAATTTTTTTCATATTCTCTTATACCGTAATTAAACGTTATATGTTGAAGAGGCTGTTTTTCCGCCACGACCAGTCCAGTTGGTGTGGAAAAACTTTCCTCTTGGTTCATCAATTCTTTCATAAGTATGCGCGCCAAAATAATCGCGCTGCGCCTGCAGTAAATTTGCAGGTAATCTTTCATTTCTGTATCCGTCAAAATACTCTAGTGCCGTGCTTAATGCAGGAACCCAGATACCATTCATAACAGCAGTTGCAACAACTTTTCGCCAGCTCTGCTGTGCTTCTTCCACAACTGATTTGAAAAAAGGATCGAGAAGCAGATTTGTTATTTCAGGATTGTTATCAAATGCTTCTTTTATTTTTCCGAGAAAAACTGATCTGATAATACATCCGCCGCGCCACATCAGCGCAATTCCGCCATTGTTAAGATTCCAGTTATATTCTTCTGCAGCAGCTTTCATTAAAACATACCCCTGCGCGTAAGAAATTATTTTGGAAGCATACAAAGCTTTTTTCAAATCATTTATAAATTCTTTTTTATCACCTTCAAACTTTGGTTCAGGACCTTTTATAACTTTAGATGATTTTACTCTTTCCTCTTTTTGTGCAGATAAACATCTTGCAAAAACTGCTTCACCTATTAATGTTAACGGAACGCCAAGTTCAAGCGCGGCAACGCCTGTCCATTTTCCGGTTCCTTTTTGTCCGGCAGTATCCAGAATTTTATCAAGCAAAGGTTCATTATCTTCTTTATAACTCAAAATATCACGAGTTATTTCAATCAGGTAGCTGTCAAGTTCAGAGTCATTCCATTCCTTAAAAACTTCGTGCATTTCATCTGCACTCATTCCGAGCAACTCTTTCATAATCTGGTAAGCTTCAGTGATTAACTGCATATCGCCATATTCAATTCCGTTGTGAACCATTTTCACAAAATGACCGGCACCATCTTCACCTACCCAGTCGCAGCAAGGAGTTCCATCTTCAACTTTTGCTGAGACAGACTGAAAAATCGGTTTTACATGTTCCCACGCAGCTTTTGATCCGCCCGGCATAATTGAAGGACCCAGCAAAGCGCCTTCTTCGCCGCCCGAAACTCCGGTTCCGATATAAAGCAGATTTTTACTTTCAACATATTTTGTTCGTCTGATTGTATCAGGGAAATGAGAATTCCCTCCGTCAATGATTATATCTCCTTCATTGAGATAAGGGATTACCTGTTCTATAAAATCATCTACTGCCTGTCCAGCTTTTACCATTAGCATAACTTTTTTCGGACTTGCAAGTGAATCCACAAATTCCTGAATAGATTTTGTACCAATTATGTTTTTCTCTTTGGCTCTGCCATTGATAAAATCTTCAACCTTTTGCGGAGTTCTGTTGTAAACAGAAACAGTAAAACCTTTGCTTTCCATATTTAGGACAAGGTTTTCACCCATTACCGCCAAACCAACTATTCCAATATCTGCTTTTTTTTCCATCGAGTTACCTGTTTTTAATTAAACATCGAACTTGCTTTTAAGCGCCCACAAACCAAGTGCGGGATTTGATATAAAAAATATTTCTTCTCCGTTTTCCAGAGTGTTAAAGCCATCTTTGAGTTTTTCAGGATTATATTTTTCCATCATTTCGCTCAAATTAGCATAGCCGTAGCCGGCCTTTTCTATATCCCCTTTTGATATTAATCCGGGGCAATAAGTAATTTTAAATCTTCCTTCGGATGAACCGTGAATAAGATGCGCGGCTGCACTCAGATTATTTTTCAAATCGTCGTTGCGTTCAACATAATCAAGAATTTCTTCAGTTGTAACATATCCATATTTTCTGATTAGTTTATCAATCACCGGATCTTCTCCAAACTCTTTAAGAGCAGGTGCAAGGATGATTAATTCACCGTCATCAGCAATTGCCATTCTGGTTCTGTATATACTTTTATTTCCAAGCCAGGTTGATTTAAATTCAGTCGGGTCAAGATAAACAACAACTTTTTCAAGTGGTTTTTCAAGCATTGTAAAGTTTACTTTAAGTGATAACTCTGCTGCTCTTTCAAAACATTCTTCATCATCACCAATAAATAAACCGCGTACAACCAGTTTACCATTTTCATCTTTGCCAATAACAGTTAGTATGTAAAGAATTGGTAATTCTTTTGCAAAATTATTGGAAGCGTAATTAAGTACTTTTCGAACAGGCGTGTTTACACGCCCCATCATTTTTTCCATACCATAAACAGCGCCGAGAAAATGACTTTTATTAATTCCCTCGGAACCGCCGGTTCCAATAAAGATGTTTTTATTATAATTAGCCATTCCTACAACTTCGTGCGGAACTACTTGTCCAACAGAAAGTATTAAATCAAATCCCCCTTCAACAAGAAGTTTGTTAACCTGAGCCGGCCATTCATAACCGACCTTGTTATCCGAAATTTCTTTAATATAATCTGATGGAACGTGACCCAAAGTTGTAAGATCATTTTTCCAGTTATGGACTCGAAAAAGATCGTGCGAAACTCCCGGAAACATCTTTTCAATTTCAGTTTCTGTCATAGGAGAATGTGTTCCCAATGCCGGCAGAATATCTGTCAATGAATCCTGATAATATTCACAGGCATAGGTTGTCAACTCACCTGCTCTGGAATGATACCTAGTGTAGTCAGGTGGAATAGCCAATACTTTTTGTTTGTTTCCCATTTTTTCAAAAACTGAAAAAAGAGATTCTTTTAAAGTATTGGAATCAAGCACGTCATTTTCTGAACCTCTGGCAAAATGAAGCATCTTTTTATCCTTTCCAATGTGGAGTTGATGGTAAATACTTTTCAAATTCGCTGATTACCTGATTTTCGTAATCACCTTTATATTCGCCGGCAAAAAACTTGTCGAGAGCTTCGTTATAAAATCTTTCCCACGATTTTTCTTCGTGTCCGGGATTTATAGGATAAAACAAAACTCCGTTAGCTTTCGCAGCCTTCATATCGCCGGGAGCATCACCAATCATCAAAATTTTGTCATCATCATATTTCCCTTTTGCACCAAATTTAAGATGTTCGGTTTTTGTACCAAATTCTTGTCCGGCAATAATAGAAACATATTTCTTAATATCATTCTCTTCCCACTCGCGGGTAAGGGCTTCAACCGGAGTTTGAGAAATTACCATTGCATCAGCTTTTTCACTTAACTTTTCAAGTGATTCTCTCATAAACGGAAACGGAGGAATCCCATATACCATTTCATTTATTGTTTCATTAACTGCCAATGACCATTTTAACGCTCTGGTAATAGTAGGGTCATTTACTTCGGCTTCATATTTTTCAAGTACGGCATTTCCAAGTTTTGTTTCTTCCTGAGTCCATTTTATTAATGATGAAAGATCAGGAAGTTCAGCATTACGCGCTTTAACTTCGTCACGCTCACTTAGTAACCTTACAGCTTCAATTAATGCAGGAAATCTGTTAACACCGCGGGTTTTTGAATATAGATTAACAAAATCCCAGGCTTCTCTTACATATTTTGAAATTTTCTGTAAATCCCAATGCTTAATTACGTTTGGACAAAAGCATTCTTTATGTTTTATTTCCATTGTATCAAAAGCACAGCCGTCTGAATCTATCCCGACAAAAAATTCTTTAGTCGGTTCTATTTCTTTTAATATTTTATGAGGATCTTGAATCATTTTTCCACCATTTTTTTAATATGCTTCAGGTAAATAATTATCTAATTTCTTTTCTGCAAAAATTGGTTTGAATTTTGTAAAACGTTGTATACCATTGATAACAGGGACTGAAACCCAGTCTTCCCCGATTAAAGGACGCACATAACTGATAAACTCATCAGTAACGTCAATTTTATCAGGAGTCAACCATTTTTCAGGGAAAAATCTTTCTGATAAAGCTACTTTTTCCAAAGGTACTTTATCATAATAAACATTGTAAATAAAGCCCGGTTTTCTCAAAATTGTAGCCATCCAGCCGTTGCCTTCGGTCAGTGCAATCTCAACAGCTTTTTGTCCGACTTTATAAGCTTCATCAAGATCAATTGTTGAGGCATAAATAATTGCGTTTCGCTGATCGGTGCCCATTACCTGTCCGCGAGCGCTGCCTTTTGCTTTAATTCCTTTTTCATTAAGGTAGTTCACAACTTTTTGGAAAACTGCATTTTTGCTTGAACCAAAAGATGTGTGACCAAATGCATCTTTAACCTCGCCAAGATTTCCCACATCAAAACCCTCGCTGATTACAACAATACATCTGCCATCTTTTTTGATTTGATCATTTACATTATCTACAAGCTGATCAATATTTAATTTTGATTCGGTAGTATAGATCTGCAAAGGCATTTCTCGTTTAGGATCTGCTAATCTGGAAGCAGCAGGGATATAACCAATTTTTCTTCCCATTGCCTGTAAAACCAAAACCGGATCGGCTGGGGCAGAACCCATATTTTCTTCATTTGCATTTTGCAGAATGTGCGACCAGTATCTTGCAACACTTCCGTAACCGGGAGTGTGATCTATTAATTTAAATTCGCTGTCACCAACATCATTGTCTATAGTTTTCGGAACACCTGTTGCAATTAGTTTAAGTCCGTGCTCACTTGCAAGCTGACTGATTTTAAAAGCAGTGTGCTGCGAATCGTTTCCGCCTATGTAGAAAAAATATCCGATGTTGTGAGCTTTTATAATTTCAATTACTCTGGCAAAATCTTTTTCCTGATGATCTTTTAATTTGTATCTGCAGGTTCCTATACTTCCCGCAGCAGGAGTAGTTCTCAAAAGTGAAATTTCTTCTTCACTCTGGGCAGAAAGATCGAGCAGTTCTTCTTTAAGAACTCCTTCAATTCCGTGCCATCCTCCATATATTTTACCAAATTTATCCGGAAACATTTTACAGGTTTCAATTATCCCGCGCAGTGAATTGTTTATCACCGGTGAAGGACCTCCGGATTGTGCTACCAAAACATTTTTGATCATAACCAAACCAAATTTATTTTAATTAGTATTTTACTTTCTCTTAATTATAAAATTCCGCTTTTTACAATTCCTATTTCAAGTCCGCGCAGCTCTGCCAGACCTTTTAATCTCCCGATAGCAGAATAACCGGGATTTGTAACTTTATTCAGATCATCTAAAATAACATGACCGTGATCTGCTCTCATTGGAATTCTTGCATCTTCTCTTCCGGCAGATTTTCTTTCTTTTTGTTCTTTCAAAATAGCAAGAACCAAATTAAACATATCTACGTTACCAAGCATATGCCCTGCTTCGTGAAAGCAGTTATCATCAAATCTTTGTGTACTGCGAAGATGTGCAAAATTTAATTTGCGTCCGTGTCTCTGAACCATTCCGGCCAAGTCGTTATCGGCTCTTACTCCGAATGAACCGGCACAAAGAGTAAAACCGTTGTAAATTGAATCACAAGTATTTAGCAAAAATTCAACATCATTTTCGGTGCTTACAACTCTTGGCAATCCAAATAAAGGTATAGGAGGATCATCCGGATGAATTGCCATTTTTACTCCTGCTTCTTCAGCAACCGGAATTACAGCTTTAAGAAAGTATGCCAGATTTTCACGATATTGTTCCGGAGTCATACCTTTATATTCATCAAGACGAGCTTTGAAAGCATCAATTGAATAACCTTCCTGTCCGCCCGGCAGACCGGCAATGATATTTTTCTGAAGTTTTATTTTTGTTTCATCACTCATTACTTCAAACTTTTCTTTTGCCTTTGCAATTAATTCTTCTGAATAATCTTTTTCAGAATTTTCTCTTTGCAGAATAAAAACATCAAAAGCAATAAACTCAGCCATATCAAATGCCAATGTTTTTGCACCATCTTCAAGTTCCATTTCAAGATTGGTTCTGGTCCAGTCAACAACTGGCATAAAGTTGTAACAGACTGTCTCTATTCCAACTTTTCCAACATTTCTTAAACTTTCTTTATATTTTTCAATCCATTCATCTCTGGATGGTTTTCCAAGTTTTATATCTTCGTGTAACGGGATACTTTCAATAACATCCCAGGTTAATCCTCTTTTCTTTGGAGTTTCGCCGGAGTTATCCCATTCAATAATTTCTTTTCTTTTTTCTATTTCTTCGATAGTCCAAACTTCACCTATTGCAACTTCGTGAAGTGCTGTTACAATGCCGGTTGCTCCGGCTTGCCTGATGTCATTAAGTGACACAGGGTCTTTGGGTCCGTACCATCTCCAAGTCTGAATCATACTCATAAAATCTTCTTTCTCCTAATCTAAACACCACTATAAATATTAAAACCACCGTCAATCGGTAAAACAACACCTGTCATAAAGCCAGACATTTCAGAAATCAAAAAGAGAGTTCCGCCAACAAGATCTTCTGCATCGCCGAATTTTCCCATTGGAGTGTTGTTAATTATTTTTTGTCCGCGCGGAGTAAGGTCACCTGTTTTTTCATCAATCAATAAAAATCTGTTTTGATTGGTTAAAAAGAAACCCGGTGCAATTGCATTTACTCTTACATTCATTTTTGCAAAATGAACAGCAAGCCACTCCGTAAAATTATTTATTGAAGCTTTTGCAGCGGAATAAGCAGGAATTCTTGTTAATGATCTGAATGCATTCATTGAAGAGATATTGATGATAACACCTTTTTTACCTTCAACAAATTCTTTTGCAAATACTTTTGTTGGTAAAAGTGTTCCCATAAAGTTCAAATCGAAAACTTTTTGAAAACCTTCTGTTTCCAGACCAAAAAAAGTATCGTCAAGCGAATTCAGATCGTTATCCGTGATAACTTCAACTTTGGAAGTTGCTTTAGGTGAATTACCGCCTGCTCCGTTTATAAGGATGTCTATTTTTTCATATTTATTCAAAACAACTTTTTTTGCTTCTTCAAGTGAATTTTGATCAAGTACATTTGCTTCAACACCAATTGCATCAATGCCGTGTAACTTTGAAACCTCACCGGCTATCTTTTCTGCAGCTTCTTTGTTGATATCAAGTATTGCGAGTTTTACGCCAACATTTGCAAGTCCGTTAGCCAGCACTCCGCCGATAACACCTCCGCCGCCGGTTAGTACACAAACTTTTCCTTTTAGATCATCAAATGTATATTTTTGCATTTTGTCTCCTGATTAAAGTCCTAAGTTAGAACATAATTTTTTTGCATTTTCAGTAAGCTGATTGTAATTACCACTTTCAATTGCTTTATTATCAACCAGTGCAGAACCGATACCAACAGCACTTGCGCCGTATGAAATCCATTCATTTGCATTATCAAGTGTAACACCGCCTGTCGGGATAACCTGTAGATGAGGCAACGGCGCTTTTATAGATTTGATAAATGACATTCCAAGATTATCAGCCGGGAATATTTTAACAAAATCAGCTCCCTGTTCGTAAGCTTTCTGAATTTCAGTAGGAGTAAATCCGCCCGGAATTACAACCTGATTTTTTTCTATAACTGTGTCAACAACCTCAGGATTGTAAATCGGGCTTACAACAAATCTGGCTCCTGCATAAATAGCTTTTACAGCCTGTTCCGACTGAGTTACAGAGCCAACACCAAGTAGAATATCATCCCCGAATTCTTTTGATGCTCTTTCAATAGATTCAATTGCATTAGGAATAGTAAGAGTAAGTTCGATACCGGAAACCCCGCCTTTTACAATTGCGTCAATAACCTTCAGCAGCTGATCAGGATTTTTCATTCTGACAACTGCAACAACTTTATTCTTTAGAATAGTATTTTTAATTTCTTCTCTTGTCATAGCTTATTTAAATGGATTTAAGTGTTTGTGAAAATGTTTAATTAAGTAGTTGAAATGCACGTCTTCGTTTTTTACAAGACAATCATAAACTTTGTCTTTAAACAAATAATTTCCTGATTCATCTTTTGTTGTTAAAACTTTTCCGTAGGTTACGTGCAGAACCTGACGCGCATCATCCTGGTTCAGCAGATCAAGCAGTTGTTCATTGTTATAATTTTCAGAAGAATGAACATTATTTATATCTGCGGAGATGTGATATGTTTTTTTCTCAATCTCAAACTGCTCTCTTGAGTAATCGAGTATTTTTCTGAATTCTTCAGGTTCGGCAAAAGCAATTACTCTTAGCGCCTCAAGATAACTTGTACCGGCTGTTTTAACGTGAGTGTAACCACGTTTAAGAGAACCGATTGCTTTGTAAACTCCGAATTTATCACTGCCTGAGTGCAGACTTATTTTATACGAACCAAAATATTCTGTTATCTTAATATGTTTTAGATATTCTTCAGTGAAGATATCCATATCACCCTTGTAGTCAATTCCCTTTTCAAAATCTCCGATAAATCTTGGAGCCAGACTCACAAACTTTACTCCCAGTCTGTTTAGCTCGGAAGCCATAAAGAAATGTTCAAAAGGAGTAGTTACAGAATCTGTTTCATCAACCGAAATCTCTACTTCAAAGGGTAAATTCGCATAGTTATCGTTTAAGTAATCAAACAAATTTTTTATATGGGCAATTGAATCAGCATATTTTACAGTTGCTCTGAGCAAAGCTTCTTTATCAGCTTTTATAGAAAAATCATCACTGATTTTAAATTCTTTATCTTCATATCTGTCCATTAACTTTTCTAAAGAATCATCAAGTGAACTCCAGTTCAAGTCTTTAGTTTTTTCTTCCAGTTCGGGAACAGTCAGCGAATCAGCTTCATTAATAACATAATCACCCGGATCAAATGTAAACATTGTAAACCCGGCATTTATCATCAAATCAATATCTTCAGTGGTTTTAAGATGATCAGCATCAGCGCCGAAGCCTTTTTTATATCCTTCCTGAAAAACTGACCAGACAGCAACATCCATAACTTCTTCAGGAGTTCTCTGAGTTCTGGTTAATTCTCTTATTGATTGCTGAGCCAGCACAGGTTTAAAATCACTTCCTTCCAAAGAGCGAACGTGAGCAGAATTAGCATAACCTAATCTGTCGCCAAACCCGAATGAGTTGGAGATTCCTAGCAGTACGGGACGAGTAAAATCGAACAATCCCTGAATTAGCAGAGCATTTTTATGATTCAGCGGACAACATTTAAGTTTTAATTCAGATTTTAATAGTTCACAATATTCACCGTCAAAACTTTCCACTATTGCCGTTTCATCTTCCGAAAGCAAAAACAATTTCTTCTCAAAATCGATATTTCCGATAAAGTAAGTTGTTTTATCAAGAGTGATAACAGATTTTGGATAAACTTTTATTTTTCCGTTTTGCAGAAACTCTACTTCTGTCGGATCATTTTTTTCAAGTCGGCTCAATTTATTTAATTCTTCGTATATCATTTTTTTACCTGACAATGTCATTATAATTTGTAAGCTTTTTTAACCAGATTATATGTAAGATCTTTTATAATTTTTCTGGCTTCTGTAATATCAATTATGTGTCGTGATACAAGTCCGGCTAAAAAGTTTGCATCAACTCTTCTTGCTACATCGTGTCTGGCCGGAATAGAAACAAACGCACGTGTATCATCATTAAACCCGAC
>JBGRQB010000141.1:0-11472 GCA_041725875.1 Rhodothermaceae bacterium | reverse complement strand
CATTAAAAAGGGGGAATTTTTAAATCAATTCAGCATTTTTTCATGCAAATGTGTATAACTTTTAAGTTTTCCACATTGAGTTCTTTAAACATGTGAATAATTGTTGATAACTTGTTGATAAAAGCTTGATAACATGTTTATAACCCTCAGTTAATTAACACCCTGTTGATATCCACAATCATGTTAATAACTTGTCAACAAAAAGAAATCTTTTAAAACCGCCAAATTTCCATTGTTTTTAAAGATATCAGAGTTATCCACATATTAACATGCTTATTATTAATACATTATTTTTTAAAAGATTTAAAAAAGATTATATAATAAATAGAGTGTTGATAACTTTAAATAAAGCTGTTGTTTAATAATTACGAGTTAACTAATTGCTTTATTGATAAATTGAATATAAGCTATAATTTTCGTAACTTTTTACGTTAATTTGGGATAAATAAGGAGTCCTCAAAATGGTCTTTAAAGTTAATAGCAAACAACTTGAAAAATTGCTGGCAAAGATAATTCCTGCTATTCCTACAAGAACTCCAATGCCTATATTGGAAAACTTTCTTATGGAAATAAATGATGGTCTATTAACTATATATGCCACAGATCTGGAGATATCATTAAAGTCGTCACTTAATGTTGTTGCTGACGAAAATATTAATCTGGTAATACCTGCAAAACTTTTATTTGATATCGTTAAATCTCTTGGTGATACTGATATCACTTTTGAAATTACAAATAACGGAAAAGTTAATATTAAAACCGGATCCGGAGAATATTCTTTAAGTTATCTTGACGCAGAAGAATATCCTGAGATTCCTGCATTTCCTCAGGCTAACGAAAATGAAACAGTAAACGAACTTGTATTGTCAGGCACCGAACTTAAAAATGCTTTTGATCTTACAGCTTTTGCAATGAGTAAAGAAGAGATGAGACCCGCTATGATGGGGGTTTTATTAAAATTTAATAGCGAAGGCTTAAGGTTTGTTGCAACGGACGGTCACAGGCTTGTAAACCTGCTTAAATCCGATATTAAGGATGAGGTTGACGGACAATATATTATACCTGAAAGAGCAATTACTGTTTTACTTAAAATATTGGGTGATGAAGAAACAAAATTATTTATCAGCAACACGCACGTTTCGTTCAAATTATCCGATATTGAATTGATAACACGTCTGATTGGTCAGAAATACCCTGATTACGAAAGTGTTATTCCTCTTGAAAACGAATTTGAACTAAAAATAAATACAAAAGAACTTCACAGCACAATTAAAAGAATGATGCTTTTCTCACCATCTAACTCAAGAAGAGTTAAATTTACAATTGGTGAAAACAACCTTGAAATTTCAGCAGAAGATCTCGATCAGGGATCGCACGCACAGGAAAGCATTATGTGTGAATATGGCGGAGATAATCTTGAAATAGGTTTTAACTCTGCTTATGTAAGTGATGTTTTAAGTCATCTTGGTAATGAAAAAGAGATAATTTTCAAATTACATTCGCCAACAAAAGCTGTTATTGTTAATCCTGTTGAACAAAAAGAAAATCAGGATTTAATGATGCTTTTAATGCCTGTAAGGTTAAATAACTAATTACCGGGATATAAAAGTCTTTGAATGATACTTGAATCAATCGAATTAATTAATTTCAGGCTTCATCAAAATACAGAGATTAAATTTTCCGAAGAACTTAATTACATAATTGGGGGAAACGGACAAGGAAAAACATCTATTTTGGAAGCCATATATTATTTATGCACAACAAAAAGCTTCAGCCAGTCTTCTGATGGCGAAGCTGTAAACTTTAACACCAGATTTTTTAACACAGAAGGTGTTTTTAAGGATTTAACCAGCAATATTGCGCGAGTTAATTTTTCGCTGGATACAAATAAAAAATCTATTTTTATTGATGAAAAGCAAGTCTATAAATCCTCTTCTGTTATAGGTAAATTTCCGGTTGTCACACTAATACAATCAGATCATGATATTACGCAGGGATCACCTTCTGACAGGAGAAAGTTTGTAGATTCCGTAATTTCTCAGGCCAGCGAAACTTACTTAAAGATTTATCTGGATTATGCAAAAACATTAAAGCAGAGATCTTCCCTTTTGGGAAAATATAAAGAAACTCAAAATCCTGCTTTGCTGGATCAGCTTGAAGTTTGGAATGCTACACTTGTTAATAATGGTTCCGAACTGGTTAAACACAGAATAAAGTTCATTGAGGAATTTAACGGATATATACTGGAAGCCTACAGAAAAATTATGGAAAATAAGGAAACTCCTCAAATCAGCTATAATTTTTACGGTGTAACAGAACCTGAACTGGTAGAAGAGAAATTTATCGGCGAACTGGAAAGTAAAAAAAATCTGGAGCTCAGAAGAGCAACAAATCTTATAGGACCTCACAGAGATGAGTTTAAATTCAAGATTAACGGGTACGAACTCAGAAAATATGGCTCACAGGGTCAGCATAAAACTTTTCAGGTGGCATTAAGATTTGCCCAGTTTTTTTATATGAAAGAAAAATTAAATAAAACTCCGATTTTCTTAATGGATGATGTTTTTGGCGAACTCGATTCGTTCAGAGCAGGAAAAATTAGTCAGTATCTTAAAGAAGTCGGACAAGCATTTATTACAATGACAGATTTTTCAAACTATGAAAATCTTGTAAGAAATGAGAATGACTTATTAATAAAAGTGCAAAATGGCCAGACTGAGATTATATCCTGAAATAAAAAGTTTATCTGAAGTTTTCAAAAAAGAAAACGGATTATCAAACTTTAACAACGCAGCAAAACAATATCTTGTTGTGGAAAAGTTTCCGGAAATTTTTCCTGAGCTGTCAAAAATTGCAACAGCAACAAAAATTGAAAATAAAGTTCTTTTTTTACGAGTTGAAAACTCGGTATGGCGCAACGAATTGATGTTTAAAAACAAAATGATGCGAGAAAACATCAACAAATTTTTCAGAACCGAAGTTGTGAAAGCCATAAAATTTAAATACTAGATATACAGATTAATAAAAGGTATAGATGTGAGTGCAAAGAATTATACAGCCTCGAATATTAATGTATTAAAAGGTTTGGAAGCTGTTAGAAAACGCCCCGCAATGTACATTGGTGATGTAAGTTCACGCGGACTCCACCACCTTGTAAGTGAGGTAGTGGATAACAGTATTGATGAGGCTCTTGCCGGATTTAACGACAGAGTTGATATAACTATCCATAATGATGGTAGTTTAAGTGTAGAAGATTACGGAAGAGGTATTCCGGTAGATATTCATCCGGAAGAGAAAAAATCTGCCCTGGAAATTGTTATGACAGTCCTTCACGCAGGTGGTAAGTTTGACAGCGATTCCTATAAGGTTTCCGGCGGACTTCATGGTGTTGGTGTTTCCTGTGTTAACGCATTATCAGAATGGTTGATGGTTACGGTAAAACGTAACGGAAAAGTTTACAGACAGGAATATGAAAGAGGAATACCTAAATACGACGTAAAAGAAATTGATAAATGCAAAGCTAATGAATCAGGTACCAAAGTTACTTTTAAACCTGATGATGAAATTTTTAGTACCGTTATATTTAAGTTTGCTACCCTTGCCGAAAGAATGAGAGAATTGGCTTACCTTAATAAAAATGTAACAATGACTATTAAGGATGAAAGATCTGAAGAAGAAGAAGTTTTTCATTTCAAAGGCGGTATTGCCGACTTCGTAAAATATCTGAATGAAACCAGAACTGTTCTGCATAAACCTGTTTATATTGAAGGTGAAAAAGATAAAGTGCCTGTAGAAATTGCTTTCCAGTATAGTGATTCTTATTCTGAAAATATGTGTACTTATGTAAATAACATTAATACACACGAAGGCGGAACTCATTTAAGCGGTTTTAAAACGTCTTTAACCAGAACGTTAAATAACTATGCAGTTAAAAACAACCTGATTAAAGAGAAAAAAGGTAAAAAAATGACTCTTAACGGAGATGATTTCCGCGAAGGGTTAACAGCAGTAATCTCAGTTAAAGTAATGGAACCACAGTTTGAAGGACAAACTAAAACCAAACTTGGTAACAGTGAAGTTAGATCAGCTGTAGAAACTATTGTTAATGAAAAACTTGCCGAATTTCTTGAAGAAAATCCTGCTATCGGGAAAAAAATTGTTGAAAAATGTATGCGTGCCGCAGAAGCCAGAGAAGCTGCAAGAAAAGCAAGAGAACTTGTAAGAAGAAAAGGTGTGCTGGATTCAATGCATCTTCCGGGTAAACTTGCCGATTGCTCCATCAACGATCCTGAACATTGCGAAATTTATATAGTTGAGGGTGACTCTGCAGGCGGTTCTGCAAAGCAGGGACGCGACAGAAGATTCCAGGCAATTCTTCCTATTAAAGGAAAAATCCTTAATGTGGAAAAAGCCAAAATTAATAAAATACTCGAAAATAACGAGATTAAAACAATTGTAACTGCAATTGGTGCGGGTATCGGACCTGATTTTGATCCTGAAAAACCTCGTTACGGAAAAATTATTATTATGACGGATGCCGATGTTGACGGTAGTCATATCCGAACTCTTATTCTTACATTCCTATACAGACAAATGAAAGAGCTTATTACAACAGGTAAGGTTTATATTGCTCAGCCACCTCTTTATAAAGTTAAAAAAGGAAAAGAAGAAACTTATTGTTTCGATGAAAAAGAAAGAGAAGATTGTATTAAAAAATACAAAAAAGATGGTGTTGAAATTACAGAAGAAGGATTACCAAAAGGTGTTCACATCCAGCGTTATAAAGGTCTCGGTGAAATGAATCCCGAGCAGCTATGGGAAACTACAATGAATCCTGAAACCAGAACTATCCTTCAAGTGAATCTTGAAAGCGCAGCTTCAGCTGATAAAGTTTTTGAAACATTGATGGGTGATATTGTTGATCCAAGACGTGAATTTATTCAAAAACATGCAAAATATGCAAACATAGATTCATAATGCGTTCCGAGCTTATAGCAAGGTAAGCAGATGAATTATAAATGAAAAAAATAAAAATAAAAAATAGATAAAAAATTATGGCTACACTTTTTGAAAAAATAATACCGGTCGCGTTAGAAGATGAAATGAAATCATCTTACATAGATTACGCGATGTCTGTAATTGTTTCCCGTGCTTTGCCCGATGTGCGCGACGGTTTAAAACCTGTGCACAGAAGAATTTTATACGGAATGAGCGAACTAGGTGTTGCTTACAACAGACCTTATAAAAAATCTGCGAGAATCGTGGGTGAGGTTCTGGGTAAGTATCATCCTCACGGTGATAGTGCCGTATATGATTCAATGGTTCGTATGGTCCAGGAGTTTTCTTTAAGAGCTCCACTTGTTGACGGACAGGGAAACTTTGGTTCCGTTGATGGTGACTCCGCAGCAGCAATGCGTTACACTGAGGCTCGTCTTGCAAATATTTCTCAGGAAATGTTGAGAGATCTTGATAAAAACACAGTTGATTTTGCCCCAAACTTTGATGAATCATTGCAGGAGCCAACTGTATTACCTTCTTATCTTCCAAACTTATTGCTTAATGGTGCAAGTGGTATTGCAGTTGGTATGGCAACAAATATTCCTCCGCATAACTTAGCAGAAGTTGTAGATGGTTTGGTTGCTATGATTGATGACCCGACTCTTACTTCTGAAGATTTGATGAAATATGTAATTGCGCCTGACTTCCCTACCGGCGGTTTGATTTTTGGTTATGAAGGAGTACGCAGTGCTTATACAACCGGACGCGGAAGAGTTGTTGTAAGGGCAAAAGCAAATATAGAAACACATAAAAATGATCGCGAAAGTATTGTTGTTACAGAACTTCCGTTCCAGGTTAATAAAGCAGTTTTAATTGAAAAAATGGCAGACCTGGTACGCCAGCAGAAAATAACAGATATCTCAAACATAAGAGATGAATCTGACCGTGACGGTATGCGCATTGTTATTGAACTTAAACGTGATGCCCAGCCGGAAGTTGTGCTTAACCAGCTTTTTAAGCATACAAGAATGCAGGAAACATTCGGCGTTATTATGCTTGCGTTGGTTAATGGTGCTCCTAAAGTTCTTACATTGCAAGAAGTTATGAAACATTTTCTTGATCACAGAATGGATGTTCTTATCAGAAGAACCCAATTTGAACTTGATGCAGCCGAAAGAAGAGCTCACCTTTTAGAAGGTTATATTATTGCTTTAGATAATATTGATGAAGTAATTGCAATAATCAAAAAATCGAAAGATGTTGAAACTGCAAAAAATAACCTGATGAGTAAATTCAAGCTTTCTGAAATTCAATCCAAAGCTATTTTGGATATGAGATTGCAGAGATTAACAGGACTTGAAAGACAAAAAATTGAAGATGAATACAGAGAAATTCTTCAGTTAATTGAAAAATTAAAAAGTATTCTGGAAAGTGTTGAAAAAAGAAATATAATTATTAAAGAAGAACTTATTGCAGTAAAAGAAAAATATGGCGATGCCAGAAGAACTGATTTAATAAAAGATTATACAGAGTTTTCACTTGAAGATATTATTGCAGAAGAAGATGTTGTTGTAACAATTTCTCATAAAGGATTTATCAAACGTTTCCCTGTTAGCGGTTACCGTAAACAGGCTCGCGGCGGAAAAGGTGTTACCGGTGCCGGAACCAAAGATGAAGATTTTATCGAACATATGTTTGTTGCATCAACTCATCACTACATAATGTTCTTTACAGATAAAGGTAAAGGATACTGGCTTAAAGTACACGAAATACCTGAAGGCGGACGAGCAGCAAGAGGACGCGCAATTCAAAATCTTGTTGAAAAAGACAAGAATGAAAATATTCAGGCATTTATTACTGTTAAAGAATTTACAGATGATAAATATATTGCAATGGTTACTGCAAATGGTACAATTAAGAAAACTGTTCTTTCAGCATATTCAAATGTGCGTAAAGGTGGTATTATTGCAATTAATCTTGTTGAAGGTGACAGACTTGTAGAAGTAAAAGTTACTGACGGAAATAATGATATAGTTATAGGTACCAGTAACGGTATGGCAATCCGCTTTAACGAAGATGACGTAAGACCAATGGGTCGTACATCAACAGGTGTTCGTGGTGTTAAACTTGGTAAAGATGATGAAGTTGTTGCTGCAATTGTTATCAAAAATACTTCAACAATACTTGTTGTTACCGATAAAGGATTTGGAAAACGTAGTGATATTAATGATTACCGAATTACAAAACGTGGCGGTAAAGGTGTTATCACCGTTAAAACCGGCGAGAAAAATGGTAATTTGATAGCAATGAAAGAAGTTAACGATGTTGACGAACTAGTTATCATTACTACAAAAGGAATGGTTATTCGTCAGGGAATTAAAACTATCAGGGTTATGGGACGCGCAACTCAGGGCGTTAAGCTGATTAACCTTAAAGATGGCGACTCAATTGCAGATATCGCAAGAGTAATTCCCGATGATGATAAAACTGTTGAAAAACCTGAATCAGATGATGAACCAATCATAGAATAAAAAATAAAGAAAACCTCGAAAGAGGTTTTCTTTTTATAAACACTCCTTATTAAATCGCAAAAGAATATTTCCAAAAACTTAAAAAATTGGTTAATAAATTTTTTTATTAAAAGTTGCTTTTTTTAGTTCGTAAATTAAAATTACCTTAATTTTTTCAGAAATAAATCTTCTCTCTTTTAGTTTATTCAATTATTTAATTTAACCTAAAAATTTACTCTCTACCTAACAATTTGCTTCTGCAATAATTATTTTACATATTAATATGTTTTCGAAATGATTTTTATTTGAGTGAGAGAAAATGTTAAATATTGCGTTATTCGGTCCGCCTGGAGCAGGTAAAGGAACCCAGTCGGAATTTTTGATTAAAAAGCATAACCTGTTTTATATCTCAACAGGTGATTTATTAAGAACAGAAATTTCTGAAAAAACCAAACTTGGTCTGGAAGCCGAAAGTATCATTGCCTCCGGTGGATTGGTTTCTGATGAAATTATTGTACAGATTATTGAAAAAACAATTACTTCAAATCCCGGAGCGTCAGGTTTTTTGTTTGATGGTTTTCCAAGAACAAGAATTCAATCGTACATACTTGAAGGTTTAATGATAAAACTGAATACTTCTCTCAACTGTTTAATCAGTCTGGAAGTAGATCAGGAATTATCTGTTAAACGACTCCTTGAAAGAGGCGTTACCTCCGGCAGGTCTGATGATAACGAAGTTGTAATTAGAAAAAGACTTGAAGAATATTATGATAAAACACTTCCGGTTCTTGAGTTTTATAAAGAAAAAGGAATTGTAAGAGAAGTTGACGGAAGTCGCTCAATTGAAGAAGTAACAGGCGATATAAAAGAAATTACAAAAGCAGAACTTACTAAGCAGTTATATAATGTTGTATTATTTGGTTATCCTGGTTCAGGACGCGGCACACAAGGTAAACGACTTGCAAAAATGTATGGGCTGGAATATGTTTCCACCAGTAAAATGTTGGAAGATGAAATTGAAAAAGATACTGAAACAGGCAATATCATTAAAAGTTATTATGATGCAGGAAAACTTGTTCCCGATGAAATAGTTGTACAGTTAATTGAAAAAGTTCTTATGTCAAGAAAAGAAGTGAAAGGATATATCTTTAAAGGATTTCCAAGAACACTTGTGCAATCATATATTTTGGACGGACTTTTAAGAAAGCACGGCTCCAGAATTTCTCAGGTATTTGAAATTGAAGTTCCTATGCTGGAATTATTTTCTCGTCTGGATGCAAGAAGCAAAACAGACGAATGTATGCCTTACGATAAAGACACAACAAAAATTGTTCAGCGTTTAAAAGAGCACGATTCAAAAACAGTACACGTTATTGAAAAATATAATCAGTTGCATGGCGTGAAAAAAATTGATGGTAACGGAAGTGTTGATAAAGTGTTTGAACAAATTTCAAAAGAAGTTGAAACAGGTCTGAAATACAAAAGATAAAAAATGTTATGCACAGCTGTGGATAACAATGTTAATAAAATTTCCAAAGAAAAATGCCCGGAGCGGGCATTTTTTATTTTAAATAACTTTCCAAATAATATTGTTAAATTTGCAGCCAGGACTATAAATAACTATACGGAAAACTAATGAAAAAAATTTGTGTCTTCTGCGGTTCCAGTAAAGGAGCTGTTCCTGAATATATGGAAGCTGCAGAATTGCTGGGTAAAACTATTGCCGAAAACAAACTCGAACTTGTTTACGGCGGAGCAAAAGTCGGGTTAATGGGAAAAACCGCTTCAACTGTTTTGCTTCACAACGGAAATGTAACAGGAGTAATTCCAAAAGATTTATTTGAAAAAGAAGTTGCCAACACTGACTTGGAAAATCTTCACGTTGTAAATTCAATGCACGAAAGAAAAGCAATGATGGCAGAGATGGCAGATGCTTTTATTGCATTACCGGGCGGATTTGGAACTTTTGAAGAATTGTTTGAAATTTTAACCTGGGCTCAGTTAGAGTTTCATAAAAAGCCGATTGGAATTTTAAACATCAATGGTTACTACGATAAATTAATAGAATTTATTGACGGAGCAATTGAACAAAAATTTATAAAAGAAGAGCATCGTAAATTATTTTTTGTGGATGATTCTCCTGCAGCACTTATTGAAAAATTTAAATCTTACTCCGCACCCTCAATCAACAAAGCAGAATGGCTTTTGGGAATTAATTAAAAACAGAGTCATTCGTTTAAATACGAATGACTGAAGTTTTTATTCTGAAAGTTCAATAAGTTTTGTTACGGTTTTCCAGTTTCTTGTTGTTGCCTTTGTTTTTAATTTATTTTCAAAAAAAATATTTGTGAGTTTTGTTCTGCCGTAACCGTTTGGACAAAAAACATATATCACATTTTTTTCAACAATAAATTCATCTGAACCACTTTCAAAATTTTCTATTTTGCTAACTAGTGATTTTTCCGGTATGTTTTCTAGAATTGTAGCATGAAGAAAATTTATATCTTCACTTCGTTTTGTTAAAAAAGGATTATTAGAAAAAATTTTCGACAGCGTCTTTTTTTCTAATACAAGCGCAGGAACATCCAGATCAAATGTTTTCTTTATTTCAGTTTCTATACTTTTTTGTAATGTAACTACATCAGATTTTTTATGTTCAAAAATAATATTTCCGCTTTGAATATAAGTAACAACATTTTTAAATCCGGCCTGTTCAAACATAAGTTTCAACTCTGCCATTTTGATTTTATTTTTTCCGCTTACATTTATTCCGCGTAATATTGCAATATATTTTTCCATAAGATCCTTTCAAAAAAATCCCCTCAAAATGAGAGGATTTAGCAATTAAAAATTTTATTTGTGCTCTTCCAGTGCGCAGTTTACCATCCAGTTAATTCCAAATTTATCCTGAAACATTCCAAAATATGCACCCCAGAAAGTTTTTTCCATTGGCATTTTTACAATTCCCCCTTCAGAAAGAGAAGTAAAAAGTTTTTTTGCTTCATCAACAGAATTTGAATTAATGGAAATTGAAAAGTTATTTCCAACAGTAACCTGATCTGTATAATCACCTGTGGAATCACTTCCCATTAAAACAGTTTCTTTACTTATCGGTAAAGAGATGTGCATAATTTTCTCTTTATCGGCTTCTGCAATTTGACAATCCGGATTTGGCGGCATTTCTTTAAATCTTCCTACATAAGCAAAATCACCTCCAAACACAGATTTGTAAAAATTAAATGCCTCTTCACAATTACCTTTGAATGTGAGATATGTGTTAATAGTGGCCATTTAAAGCTCCTTTCGCTTAAAAATAATATGTAAATGTAATTTTATTTATCGAATACTTTTTTTTCTTTTTGAAGCATAAGGGAGAGTTTCATCAAGTAATATTGCTTCTTGTATTATTTCATTTAATTTATCCAGCGGGATATTTTCTGCTGAAGTAAGTTCAATTCCGGCAACTTGTTTTCTCTCTTTGCTGTCGAGAAGTTTTTGAGAATTGGATAACTCATTTCCTCTGGTAAAAGCAAACTCAACACCTCCCTTTCTAATTGGATTAAGATAGCAGATCCAGCTTTTATTATAATAGAAAGGTATTTTAAATCTAATTTTTGAAATTAAGTTTAATTCAGTTGTTAATAACCGGTGAATCAAAAACATAATTTCTCTTTGCTCACCTTCAAATTGTATTATAAAATTTTCTACGTCTGTCATACGATTTTATTAATTGTATATAAATTCCAATCCTTTTGTTAAACTGAAATCAGGAACATGACCTTCATCTTCAAGTCGGTTAAATTTTAACAAAAGAACAGAATTAAACTTTTCTTTAAGTTGTTTATTATACTTTGGAATAAACTCAGTAGCTTCTTTAAAATGATCTTTCATTCCATAGATAACATATAATTTTTTCTTTTTAAGTTCTGAAAAATCAGAAAAGTTTTTTAACTCCATGTTCATA
>JBGRQB010000140.1:0-11761 GCA_041725875.1 Rhodothermaceae bacterium | reverse complement strand
AGTATTCATCAAGATCCTGAAGTTTCAGTTCCCGTATTCTTTTTCTGAGTCTGGCCTCTACCATAAACTTTTTTTCAGGTGTTAATCTGATACCGCTTTTTTCATACACCAGCTTACGCAGCATTTCAAAATCAGCATCTTTTATCTGACTGGCAGTATTTGTGTCTAATGTTTCAATCATATCGTTACCACTCATTCTGTTTAGCTTTCACTTAAAACTTCTCTTTCGGAAAAACTTCCTGTTTCCTGCACAAGTGCAAGTTCATCCGATGAGAATACTTTATCGATGTTCAAAATCATAATAAACAAATCTTCTTTTTTCCCTATCCCGACCAGAAAATCGGAATTAAACTTTGTACCCAGTTTTGGAGCAGGTTCTATTTGAGCCGGTTCAAGTTCAAAAACTTCCTGCACTGAATCTGCCAAAGCACCAATGATAATTGTCTCGCTGTCCATATCAATTTCCAAAACAATTATGCAGGTATCTATTGTTGTTTGAGTTTCGGGCATTCCAAATTTTAGTCGTAAATCAATTACTGGAACCACGCTTCCGCGCAGATTTATTACCCCTTTCATATATTCCGGTGTATGGGGAATTTTTGTAATTTTCGAAAAATCCAATACTTCACGCACTTTTGAAACATCCACGGCGAACAATTCTTTTTCCAATTCAAAAGTCAAGTATGGTCTTTCTTCAGATATTTCTGAAACACTCATAATACACTCCTCTGTTATCTGCAAAAATTTATCAAACTTTATTCAGATTAATCAAAGTTTTCAAATCAAATATTTTTGCTGTACCTGTTATAATCTGTTTACTCTCAACAGGATAAAAGCTATTTTATTTGCGTCTGATAAAAGTTTATGTTTACTAATTTTATTTCCGGATTTACTACAATCTATTACCTTATTTGCCTTTTACCTTTAAATGCCTGTTATGCATAATGCTCTATTTCTTCTGCCTCCCGCATCTGTGCCAGTTTGAAAATATCGAGAATAAGCGCAATTCCACCATCACCCAAAACAGTTGCGCCTGAAATTCCTTCAACATCTTTATAAACTCTTCCTAACGATTTCAGAACCGTCTGGTGCTGCCCTTTCACTTCATCCACAACAAACCCTATTCTTATACCTTCTATATTTACAATTACTATCTGTTCTATTTCTAACCTTTCACCCGGCATATTAAAAATTTCTCTGAGAACTATATATGGAACTATTTCATCCCTTATCTTGATTATGTGTCTGCCGTGACTTGCCTCTATTTCTTTTTTAGTAAGCTCAACACATTCTTCAACTGATACAAGAGGAAGGATATAAGCACTTTCAGAAATTTCAACAAGAAGTCCGTCAATAATTGCAAGTGTTAAAGGAAGTTTAAGTAAAATTTTTGTTCCTTTATTTTCTTCACTGTTTATTTCAACCGTACCGCGTAAGTTTTCAATTTCCTGTTTTACAACATCCATTCCTACTCCGCGTCCCGAAACATTTGTTATTTCCTGCGAAGTTGAAAATCCGGCTCTGCAAATCAGGTTATTAATTTCGTGTCCGGTCAGTTCGGCTTCTGCCGGAATCAGACCAAGTGAAGTTGCCTTTTTCAAAATTGCTTCTTTGTTAAGTCCTTTACCATCATCCGATATTTCAATTACAACATTTCCGCCTGATTGCTTTGCCGCAAGATGAACACTTCCCACTCTGTTTTTGTCGTGTTCAACTCTTACCTCAGGTGTTTCAATTCCGTGATCTATACAGTTTCTGATAATATGAATTAACGGATCATTAAGTTTTTCAAGAACATTTTTATCAAGTTCGGTTTCTGCACCTTCGGTGGTAAGCTCAACCTGCTTACCCAGCTCTTTTGATAAATCTCTTACAAGTCGTTTAAACTTATTAAATGTAGAACCGATTGGAAGCATCCGAATGTTTAATGTACTGTCGCGCAACTCCCAGGTTAATCTTTCTATCTGTTCCGAAATTGACATCAGTTTTGTATCGTGCATTGCCGTAACAAGCTGATTCAGACCCGCCTGTACTGTTACAAGTTCTCCTACAAGGTTCACAAGTTCGTCAAGTTTATCTGAACTTACTCTGATACTTTTTACAGTTTCTCTGGTTTTCTTACTGTCTTTACTAATTTGTGTTGTATTAAATATTTCGTCGTTCTCTTCCGGTTTGATAAAGTCTTTAAGAGTGTCATTCAGTCCTTTGGCAGTAACTTCTTCATCACCGATAAGTTTTGTAACTATTGCAGTTTTTATTTCATAATCTGAAAGATCATATTCAGTATCGCAAGAAAGAATATCAAGTTCACAAAGATCTTCCACAAAGATGAAAACATCTTTTATTGTATCGATACTTTTGGTTGTTGTTATCAGAATGTTCCATCTGAAATATATCTGTTCCGGATTTATCTCTTCAAATTTCGGAATAGAATGATTGTAAGCAACAACAACAGTATCTCCTAATTCATTCAGTTCATATATTAATGAAAGCGGATCATTACCGAATGACATTATATCTTTTTCAGGTGCAAACTTTATCAGATAGGAATTGCTTTTTCCAGGTTCGGTCTCTCCGATAATTGCATTATCCAGTTTAATTTCAGCTTCCTGATTCTGATTAAACTCTTTAATCAGATTACGGAAAGTTTCAATTATCTCTTTAGTAAGTTTTTCATCAACTCCTTTGCCGTCAGGATTAAAAATCATCTGATTAACCTGATCGCAGGCTTTGAATGTAAGATCTGCAATCTCACGTGTAAAACTCATTTCACCGTTTCTGATATGCTCAAAAGCAGTTTCAATATCATGGATAAATACAGCTACTTCATCAAAGCCGAACATCCCGCTGGAACCCTTAAGGGTATGAAGAATTCTGAACGTTTTCCCAATCAGTTCCATATTTTCAAAATCGGTTTCAAGATCCAAAAGTGTCTGCTCTAAATCTGCCAGCAATTCTTTCGATTCTTCCTTAAAAGCATCTTCCAGTCTGTCTATCATCTTAATACCTTTTTGGTTACAGCAATAAGCTGTTCTGGTTTAAAGGGTTTAACAATCCAACCTGTTGCCCCGACTTTCCGGCCTTCCATTTTTTTAGCTTCCTGAGATTCTGTAGTAAGCATAATTATCGGAATAAATTTGTATGCTGCAATTGCACGAACATTTTTAATCAATTCAATCCCGTCCATATTAGGCATATTTAAATCGGTAACTATCATTTTAACACTAGTGTTATCCAGTTTGCTTAACGCATCTTTTCCGTCGCTGGCTTCAACAACATCATACCCGGCTTCTTTTAGCGTAAAGCTTACCATCTGGCGTACACTTGAGGAATCATCCACTGTCAGAATTGTTTTACTCATCGCTTTCCTCTTTGTTTTCTGATAAAACAAAATTGCGGATACCTGATGTATCCAGTACTTTTTTCAGAGTGTCGGAATTATTATCCGCTACCACTACTTCAAGATTTTTCTCTTCGGCTGCAGCGCAAAATGATTTCAGTAATTGCAGATAAGTTATATCAACTTCCGTTACATCCGTATGGTTAAGCCTGATTATGGTTCCGGTATTAAGACTTTCATCCATTTTGGCTTTAATTTCTTTTATATTCAAAATTGTCAGTTCACCTGAAAATTTCAGTTCCGTATCGATTTCAGATTTGATTATCTGAACATCCATTATTCCTCCGGTTATTTAAAACAGTTCAACATTGTCTCCAAGTCCGCTCTCCTCAGATTCCATCTGATATTCACCTTCATCCATTTCACTCTGTATATCTGTATCATCATTTATAATAGAGTAGATTTTTCTTTCGGAAAGCATTGTATAACTGGATACAATTTTATCAAGTATTTCTTTGTTTTCGACTCTGTGGTCTTCGCCAATTTCACTCAGACAATCATCAATTACCGCATTTAAAATCTGTATGCAATTTTCAACAACTGTTGCTGTTTCGTTATGAATATTTATATTTTCATCCAGATCATTTATATCTCTCTGCAGATTATCAGTGTCGTTATTTAATCCGCCCATAGATTCGGATGAACTCACATTTATTCCCTGAATTGTTGTAAGCGCATTTTCCATCTCAACAGTTATGGTTTTAATATTTGCTTCAATCTTATCACGAACTTCCGCTGCTTCGCCGTCACTAGTAAGGGAACGTGCTTCATTTGTTATTTTTTTCAGTGGCTTGGAAACTAAGATTGTCTGATTCATTGCCTCGGAAGAAAGTTTCTGAATTGAATCTGCAATAACGCCCAAAGCTGCACCTTCACTGCCGGTGTGTGCAGCTTTAATATTTGCGTTTATTGCCAGTAACTCAACTTCTTCCCCTATTTCCTCAATTAAATGTAAAAAGTGCGAAAGGTTTTTTACGGTTTCCCCTACCTCAATTAAAGAAGCTTTTACCTGATTATTGATTGAAGAACTCTCTTCAAGAACCAGATTAACATTTTTAAGCCCTTCTGCTATTTCACTCAGAAAGTTGTTTCCTTCATCGTCAGAATCAGATAAAAAGCTGCCTATTTCTGTTGAGATATTACCTATACTTTTTTGAATATCTTTCAGACTGGTTTTTATATTTTCCACTGCCTCAATGAAAATTTGTCCGCTGTTTTCAAGTTGAGCGGATTCCAGTCTGGAGATATCTCTTGCCAGAGCTAATATTCGGTTAACATCATCCATACTTGTTTCAGGAGTAATTTCAGATAACTCATCAGATGCTTTAGTAAGTGATTCAATCACATGTTCTATTTGCTGACGAGTAATATCGTGAAACTGAACAGAGGTAACTACCTGACTAACATCATTATTGATGTTACCTGAATCTGTAAGAATATGTTCAACCGTGTTCAATCTGACATTGTGTTTCTCTTCAAGAACATTTAAATCAGTACCCAATTCCGAAATAATTGTTCTTATCTTTTCTTCTTGCTGCTTGCCAAGCGATATATTATTCCCTATCGTATCACTAATAAGTTTTAATAATTGTTTTGTTTCTTTATCTATTTGAAGCGATTTTTCTTCAATATTATCTGCAAGTGATTCAACATCTGTCGCAAGTGCATTAAATCCGGCGGCATCATCTCCCAGACGCGCACTTTCAATCAGAGTTGCAACTCCCAGAGTTTTAAGGGTTTTAATAATTTTCTTAAAGCCATGTATTTCAGACATAACAGAACCAAGCTGAACTTCAATCTCTTCCATCAGCTTAAAACTGAGCTTATTCTCTTCCGAATTAGATTTAAACTGATTAAGAAACTCTTTGGACATTTCATTAATTCCTGAAATTTTCTCCATAAGAATTTCACCGGAAAGTTCGTTGGATAATTCGGTAGAATCTTCTATCAGTTTTTTACATCTGAGTTTGTAGTCGTTAAGCTTACTTCCCGCCAGTAGAAATTCTTCTTCTGTTGAAGCATTTAAAGCAAGCAGATTTTCAACCACTTCCGATATTTTGGTTTTAAGTCTCTCAACCAGCTCTAAATTTATACTGGATTCCAGAGTTAATTCTGCAGGACTTCCGGCATATTCGTTCACATTAAATCCCTTATATTAAATGTCTTTAACGAATATTCGGATTGGAGGGTTTTATAATAAATTACCCAAAGTAACCATTTTTCTTACTACTTTGGGTTATTTTTAAATCATCTAAACAAGCTTGTTTTCAAAGGCATATTTTACAAGCTCGGCAGTGTTTTTCACTTTCAGTTTCTTCATAATATTCTTTCTGTGTTTACTTACTGTAAAGAAGCTGATAAAGAGCTTTTCTGCAATATTATTTGTTGTTTCACCATCAGAAATCATTTTAAGAATTTCTTTTTCTCTCTTTGTAAGAGGAGTCTGCTCCCCTTTTTTATGCTTTTTATGCTGTTTGTTTTTATAATTATCAATCAGTGTTTCAGATACTTTGGGAGCATAATAATTCTGACCCGTAGCAACTGTTTTTACAGCTTCTATAAACAGCTCCATATCTGACATTTTAAAGATATATCCGTCAACACCCGATGAGATTGCATCAAAAATATAATCTTCATCTTCGTGCATTGTGAGCATAAGTATCTTTATACTTTTATTCTTTTTCCTTATCTCTTTTACAGTTTCAATTCCATTCATTCCCGGCATATTTACATCCATAACCACAACAGTAGGGTCAAGCTCGTCAATAAGTTCAATCGCTTCTTTTCCTTCACTTGCCTCACCGGCTACCATAAGGTTTTCATCTGTATTAATGGCTATTTTAAGACCGTCACGTAAAATGGCATGATCATCCACTATAAGAACACTAATTTTTTGCATCGATCATTTCTCCCGGAAAATCTATAAAAATGGTTGTACCTTTGTCCACTTCAGATTCTATACTGAAATTACCACTTAACAGCTCGGTTCTTTCACGCATATTTTTTAATCCAAAGGATATATATTCGTCATCTACCTGAATATCTTCATTTTTAAATCCTCTGCCGTTATCTTTTATGCAGAGAGATAAAAACTCCGAATTGCAGAACAGATCCATATTTACTTTTGTAGCTTTTGCGTGTTTACGAATATTATTAAGTGCTTCCTGCACAATTCTGTAAACATTCAGTTCAGCTTGCAGACTCTCAAACTTCAACGCCTCGTCACCGTAATTAAACTCGGTATCAATACCGCTTTTTTCCTGCATATCTTTAAGAAGCAGCTTAATTGCGGAAACAAGTCCGTAATTGTTCAGCACCGACGGCTGAAGTGAGCGAATAATGTTTTTCAGTTCAACTCCGGCATTATAAAGGAGTCGGGTTGAATCAGTTATATATTTTGAATTTACCAAATTCTCTTTTTTATAAGCTTCCAGATAAAGTTTGGATGAAAAAAGCATTGGTCCGATTTCATCGTGTAATTCTCTTGAAATCCTCAAACGCTCCTCTTCCAGTTTTTCCAGCAAAATTTTATTATGCTGTTTCTGCCACCCGAGTTTTTGTCTGGCCTCCTCAGCTTTAATACTTTCGGTGATATCTTCTAATACGCATACACCTTTAAGCACAAAATTCTTTTCATTTTTTATTGCGTAAAAATGAATTATAAAAATACTTCCTTCATCAGAAGGATCTTCAACATTTGTTTCATAAAATATTGGTTTTGTAATAAATCCTTCACCTGTTTCAAACATAAGTTTCAGTGATTTAGTACAATCGCAGTTTTTTACAAGATCTTCAATCAGAAACTGATTTCCTTCTTTGGAATTAAAATTAAAAACAAATTCCTTTATCTTCAGAAACTCATCATTATATTCCTGAATAACTCCGTCTTTATTAAACACACAAATTGGTAAAGTACTCTGATCAATTAAAGATCTGATTTCAACAGTTCTTTCTTCAACTCTTTTTTCAAGATTATCTCTTGAAGCTTTTAACTCAGCTTCCTGTCTTTTCCTCTCAGTAATTTCTCTTATAATTAGAGTGTACTGATAATCAACATCTGATTCCCAACGGGAAAAAGAGAGTTCAATATCAAAACGCTCTCCGTTTTTTCTTCTGGCTGTTATCTCTATAATATCCCCGACCAGCGGTTTTCCCAGATTAATAAATTTCTTTATTCCTTCGGAAAAATGATTTACAAAAATATCGGGAATTAACACTTTTATACTCTGCTCAAGAATCTCTTTCTCTTTATAATTGAACATTTCAAGTGCTTTAACATTAAGAGAGGTTATTATCCCGTTTTCGTCCAAAGTTACAACTGCATCACGGGCAGTGGCAAAAAGTGTTCTGTATTTCAGTTCGCTTTCCACAAGCTGTTTTTCAATAGATGCTTTATGAAGAGCAATTTCTATATTTGTTTTAAGATCACCTATATCAAACGGTTTTAATATATAACCGTAAGGTTCGGTTATTTTAACTCTGTTGATTGTAACTTCATCGGAAAGTGCGGATAAATAGATAAACGGGATTTTATACTTTTCTTTGATGATATTTGCGGTATGAATACCATCCATTTCTCCCTGAAGCATAATATCCATCAGAACCAGATCAGGCTTTTCATTTTTAATCTTTTCAAGCGCCTCTTCGCCA
Source organism: Rhodothermaceae bacterium (assembly GCA_041725875.1). Lineage (GTDB taxonomy): Bacteria > Bacteroidota > Ignavibacteria > Ignavibacteriales > Melioribacteraceae > JBGRQB01. The sequence goes on along the minus strand of JBGRQB010000140.1, from coordinate 3,711 downwards.
GATGCACTCATACCAATTATTTCATACCCCAGTTTTTGCAGCTTGAATTTCAGATCCAGCGCAACAATTCTTTCATCTTCTATAATATGAATTTTGGAATTCATTTAAAACCCTGTTACTGAGCAGAAAAGAATCAACATCACAAATTAATAATTCAAAATTATTAATCAATAGTCGGATGGAAAATTACTTTTTTTACATTCCCGATCTTTGGTTCTGGTGATCTGTTTATCAGTTTCTCAAAAATTCATATTCTCCCGGGAAATCCGTATATTTGAAAGCTGGACTAAATTAATTTATTAAAATATGAGGTGAGAGTGGTTCCGAATAATTACGAAAATATTCTAATAACTGCTAAAGCATACAAAGTTTTTAAGCAAGTTTTAACAGAAAACCCGCGTCTGGAAAAGATACTTAAAAAAGCTCATAATGCTGATGAAGCAATGAGATTTGTCCGGGAATGGGTTATGGAGTATTTTGATAATAATCCGGAAGCATTTAAATACTACAGAAATCAGAAGTCTAACAGAAAACTGTTTGAAACCTTAAAATGGCGCGATTATGCTGCTATCAGAATCCTGGATTACATTGATAATGCGGGACGAGTTTTTGAGGATCTTAATTTGAAAGAAGATAAAGCAATCAGTAATCCGTTTAAAGTTATGTGGATGTGTTACCATAACGGTACAGGCGGTGCAAACAGATATTTCTTTGAAGATATGCTGATGTTGTTCAGACAATTTTCCGGAAAGTTAAAACGGAACACTCCTTCACGCAGAACACTTATGCAGTGGATGAAAAAATATCCTTCCGGCACAGATGAAGAAATTGTAAGATTACGCGAAATAAATAAAGACAGAATTATCAATACCCTTATCAAGCGGATTGATAAGATTAAGAGTCCGAACTCAAAATATCATTTCAAACCTGAAATGTCTCACGAGATCAAATATCAGAAAATGCTTGAATGGTGGGATGAGCATACTTTCCATTTGAAGTTTGCTGTCAGAACTCCTGAAATGTTGAATGAGCTTCTTAATTATTCTCTTGATGAGAGAACAATGACTCTCCTCAAAAATGCCAAAAAAGCGGGAATTCCGTTTTTTGTAAATCCTTATTATTTGAGTCTGCTAAACGTAACTCACAATGATGACAATATCGCATCAGATTTGGCAATCAGAGATTATGTTATTTACAGCAAAAAGCTTATTGGTGAATTTGGAAACATTGTTGCCTGGGAAAAAGAAGATACCGTAACTCCGGGCGAGCCAAATGCTGCCGGCTGGATTTTACCAAGTGATCATAATATGCACAGAAGATATCCTGAAGTAGCTATTTTGATTCCTGATACTGTGGGTCGTGCCTGCGGCGGATTATGTGTATCCTGTCAGAGAATGTATGATTTCCAGAGTGGTAATCTTAACTTTGATCTTGATAAGCTAAAGCCAAAAGAGAGCTGGTCTGTAAAACTGCAGCAGCTTATGAAATATTATGAAAATGACTCTCAGCTTCGTGATATTTTAATTACAGGTGGCGACGGATTAATGAGTTCCGACAAATCACTTGCTAAAATTCTTGATGCAGTATATGAAATGGCAAAAAGAAAGATTGAAGCAAATAAAAAGCGTCCTGCAGGCAAAAAATATGCTGAACTGCTTCGCGTAAGAATTGGTTCAAGAATGCTGGCTTATTTACCGCAGCGAATTACTTCTTCACTTGTTGAAGTTTTACGTAATTTCAAAGAAAAAGCAGCTGAAATAGGAGTTAAGCAGTTTGTAATTCAGACTCACTTTGAATCTCCAATGGAAGTAACACCTGAAACAGTAAAAGCAATGGAAATGATTCAGGAAGCAGGCTGGATTATCACAAATCAGCTTGTGTTTACAGCCTCTGTTTCAAGAAGAGGACATACAGCCAAATTGAGAAAAGTTCTTAATGAGCTTGGTGTTCTGCCTTACTATAATTTTACAGTTAAAGGATATCAGGAGAACAGTTACAATTTTGCTACTAACGCACGTGCCGTTCAGGAGCAGATGGAAGAAAAGATATTTGGTACGGTTCCTTCTGGATTAAAATCTAATATCAAAAGATTTACGGCTAATGCTGACAGGTTACCACATAACCTGAACAGTCTTATGAAAAAAACTGATCTGCCTTTCCTTGCAACTGACAGAAACGTGCTTAACTTACCTGGTGTGGGTAAAAGTCTTACATTTAAGGTAATAGGAATAACCCGTTACGGAAGAAGAATTCTTGAATTTAATCACGATCACACAAGAAATCACAGTCCGATTATTCACAAAATGGGTAAGGTTACTATTGTTGAATCCAAATCAATGACAGAATATCTGAAACAGATAACTGCAATGGGTGAAAACATAAGTGAATATGAAAGCGTATTTGGGTACTCAATAGGTGAAACAGAGCCAAGAATGACTGTTTACGAATATCCTGAATATGAATTTGAAACAACTGGTGAAATTACTAATCTAAAAATTGAATAAAGATACAATTAAGACATTTGAGAAGCAGTGTTAACAATTTTATAATTTTTTTGCGATTATCTGTATAGTTATATTTCGTAAAAATGAATGGAGGAAAAATGTCTGTTAGTAAAAAATATCTTAAAACAAAGCCTGTCTGCAAAGTTACATTCAGAATACCATCAAATATGGCAAATAACGCAAATAAAGCCACTCTGACAGGCGATTTCAATAATTGGGATGTAGATGCCCTTCAAATGAAAAAACTTAAAAAGGATGGTTCATTTTCAGTTACAATTGATCTTGAAGCCGGTAAAGAATACAAATACAGATATTTACTTGACGATAACAACTGGCTAAACGACGAAGCCGCTGACCGTTATGAATTTGATCATCAGGTAAATACGGACAACTGTATTATAAGTCTGTAAAAGTTTAAGAGATGGTTTTGCCCTGAGTAAAACTGTCTCTGATTTTATCCCCTTCCCCTAATTTAATCTTTTAGTTTTAACACAACCCAAATTTTAGAATAACATTCACTTTATAAGTCTATTATGGAATTTTTATAACCTGTTTAAAACAAAAAACCTCCGCATAACGGAGGTTTTTTGGAATCTATGCAATATTAGATTATTTCACTAATACAGATTTTCTAGTTGAAACAAATGTTTCACTACCATCAGTTGCAACAGCTTTGATTCTGTAGATGTAAACACCTGAAGGCAAGCTTGAAGCATCAAAAGTAACAGTGTGGAAACCAGCATCCATTACTTCGTTAACTAATGTTTTAACCTGCTGTCCAAGAATGTTGTAGATAACTACTTTAACATCTGATTCAAACGGAATACCAAATTTAAGTTTAGTAGTCGGGTTGAATGGGTTAGGATAGTTCTGGCTCAATGAATACTCTTCTGGAGTTTCAGTGTCAGTTACGTCAGTGTAATCAAGAACAGTAATCTGAACCATTGAAGTATCTTTTAATCCTTCAGTATCTGTTACAAGGATATCAAATACTACTTTCATACCACCAGTAATTGAACCGGCTTTCCACTTAACTACAGCAGTAGTATCAGTAAGTTTAGTAATAGTAGCACCTTGTGCAGTTGTAGGATCTAAGAATGAGAATGTCAAAGCTTCGCCAGGAACACCTAGGTTAACATCAGTAGCAGCAACATTAACTTTGTACAAAAAGTTCTGACTTCCGAATGGCCGTTTTTATGCTAGAGAC
>JBGRQB010000139.1:0-11794 GCA_041725875.1 Rhodothermaceae bacterium | reverse complement strand
AGATAATCCTAACGGCTCAGCCGAAGAATCTGTGTTAAACGAATTATATATTAGCTCACCTGCAAGCAACCTTGCAAGAAGAGAAACATATTTGATTGCAACTAATACTGACGACACATCAAATAAAGATACACTAACATTAATCCAAAGAACTGGATTGCCACCAACACTATATGCCAATGATACACTTTATGTGAAATCTGATGCCGGTAAAGATACATTAATGGTATTTAATATTGGTGTGGATGAAGTAAATTGGAACGTATCAGAAAGTATTGAATGGTTAACCATAATTAATAGTGCCGGTACAACAGCAACCGAAGATTCAACTGTTGTTGAACTTAATGTACTTGGAAATCCAAAAGATATGAGACAAGGTATAATTACTTTCTCTAACACTGTAACTGGTAAAGCAACAAAAGTACTTGTTATTCAGGAAGCAACAAAATGGAAAACAGTTTCTTACAATTATAATAATCTTGGAATGGTTAAAACTGTTAACGTGAATAACAGAGCAACATTCACAAATGAATATGATAGCTATGCGCGCTTGGAAAGAACTAAATCCAACGGAAAAACAGATGCAGTATATGGTTATAATAATTTAGATCAGGTTACTACACTTAACCTGCCGGAAATTAACCAAACCGTAAGCTATAGCTATGATTATACAAATAAAAAACGTGGTTTCCTTGAATCAGTTACTTCTTCAAAATTTTCTGAATCTCTCGGATATTTGAGCAATGGAAATGTTAAAACTCAAACTGTAACTTATAATGGGGTAATTGACGGAGTTTCAAGTCATACATACACATATTCTTATGATGGTGTAAACAGACTTACTTCAGCAGCTAATTCAGAATCAGGTTATTCTGAAAGTTACTCCTACGATGGTGATGGCGCTTTTATGACCAAAAATGGTTTTAGCGGCTCATTGAGTTACAATTATATTGCTAATTCTCATAAACTACTTGATATAAACGGCTCATCTTATAGTTACGATTATAAAGGAAATGTAACTAAAGACGGAATAGCAAATGTAGATATAACAGATTATGATTACAGAAATCTTCCGGGAAGAATAGTGAAGAGTACAAGTGGTACAGAAATGTTACTTATGTATGACGATGCCGGACAAAGAACCCATAAGTTGATAGTAGAAGGTGAAGAGATTACCAATAAAGAATATTATCTTTATGGAGCAGGCAGCCAGACTCTTGGTATTTATGAAAATGGTGACTTAAAATCAGTAAATCTTTTTGGTCAGGGATTGATAGGGAAGCTGGAATTCTCAAGAGATGAACAGGGTAATGAAGAAATAAAAAGAGTATATTACCTTAAAGATCACTTAGGTTCAATAAGAGTAGCCATATCAGAGGATGGAACTGTAAGTTCAGCACAGGATTACACACCTTATGGTGAGTATTTAAGAAGTAGTGTAACCGGTGTAGGAAAAGATAAGTATAAGTTCACAGAAAAAGAGAGAGACACAGAGACGGGACTTGATTATTTTGGAGCAAGATACTATAATAGCAAAACTGGTCTTTGGCTTGCTGTTGATCCGTTGGCGGATAAGTATCCAGGATGGAGTCCGTTTAATTATGTTGAGAATGACCCATTAAATTATGTTGATCCTAATGGTGAATTCAAAGTTAAATGGTATGGTAAGCAAGTATATTTTTCTAGGGTTAGTTTTTGGAATGCTACTATTTCTAATGGTTTGAGTATGATGCCTATTGGATCATTAGTTGGCAATATTGCAAAAACAGCTTATGATGATCCTTCACTTGGCCAACCTGGAGTAGTAGACTATGGATTATCATTTTTTGGTGGAAAAGTAGGAACTTGGTTGGGTAGTAAATTAGGATTATATAGTTTCATAGGCGAAAATGCTTCTAATATATATGGTGCGGTTAGTGGTTCTTTATCGTGGGATGATGTTTGGAGTGCCAATTCCATTGATCAACGTATATTTAATTCATTAGCAAAGGAAGAAGCATATGGAGTTAAAATTCTAGAAAGTGTTTCAATAGAAGATTTCAAGAATGGAAAACCTTCAAAATTTGGAAATGGTGATGGAACAACCTATACAATAAACCCAGAATTTGCTAAAAAAGTTGGTTACAAAAAAGCTGCTCAATATGTTACAAAAAAGCTGCATTGGGCATTTGCCAAAGAAAATTCAGAATTGTACAGAAAACTTTATGGTGATAGAGCTTGGTTAAGATATGTAAACAGAGAGGATCAAGATACTAATGAAGAATAAAATATTCTTTTATGCAATTTTAGTCAGTCTAGTAAATATTAGCTGTACTAAAAAGCTAGATTATAATTTCAAAATGAGTAATGTTGATCTGTTAAATCTTGAAAAATCAAGTTTCTTAATATTTACTGAATCAAAAACTATGGATAATTACGAAAGTAATTATCCATATAATTCTGTTATTGGAATAATTCCCAATATTCAAAAATCCTTTAAGATATTCGAACCTGAGTTTTATGTTAAATCAATAATTTATGACAAGGAAAAGAAACAGTTCTCTTTTTTATCGCCTTTTACTGATTCTAAATTTTTCGAGAAAAATGAAAAATTTAGGAGTAAATATGATTTAATTGAATATGATATTATAAAGAATGAGTATAAGTTGATAGCTTTAGAATACAATAGCCGTGAATTGTTAATAGAAAATCTTCTGTATGTTGGTGATCAAAAGTATTTAGTTGATAACCACAATATATATGTGTTGGATGATCATTCTTCGGTTCATAAGTTATTTGAATTTGAGAAATCTTCAAAGATAAAAAATGTTTATTTTCATGAAAAAAATGGAGTTTTATCAATTGTTTCATCGAATTTAAATGAAAATTTGATGACTTTGACAATTTATAATTTGCATAATAAGGAAGTTTTGTATGAGTATAAAACGAAATATTTGTTGAAATTTTTAGGCTCTGATAATATTGAAAATAAAATGTTTTTAAGTGAAAAAGATTTAGTAGAGTTAGATTTGAATAATTTTTGTCTAAAATCTTTTAAATACAGTTCTTATTTCACTGATGTAAAAATAAACGGACTTCATAGATTAAGTAAAAGTGAATATATTATTAATTCACAAAATGACAAAAATTATGATCAATTTGGACATTTAGAAGACGGGCCAGATTTGTTTTTATTTAATACAGAAAAAAAACATATAACACCTCTAACTAAAACCGATAAAGATAAGTCACCGTTTTATATAGTAAATTAAATTTTAGAGGCGTTAGACTTTGTCTAACGCCTTTTTTATGTTTAGGATTTAAAGAAAGAGGCAATAAGAATTACTAATAAATAATATCAAAAAACTAATAGAAAAAAACTACATCATCTAATCACAACTTCTTCACCATCTTCTTTTTATTTTCCAGATAGGTAATCTCTTTGTTGGTTATTTTAACAATTTTAATTGTTTTGTAGGGTTCTCTCTCTTTTAAGAAATGAGTTGAGCGGTCAGTAAGGTCTTCAATAATTACCATCTTGCTTTTAGCATTAATAATTACACCTTTAACTGCAAAATTCAATTGGGGTTTAACTTTTTTAGGCTGGGTCTGTTTAACTTTTTTTCTCTTTGGGTTTGGTTTATATGTTTTCTGTAATCTGAAAGGGTCTTTTACATCCCGTTCAAACTTTATAAATTTTATTTCCTGTGTGCTGACTCTCTTTTTTCCGGTAAAAGTTTGTTTAATTACTTCAGTTTTTGCTTCATCTTTTGAAGTAAAATATTCAAAAACTCTCATACCAATAACGCCCCATATTAACAATACAGCTACAAACAGGGGAACAGTTGTTTTTTTCTTTAATTTACTCACAGGTTTAAATAAATCTCCATTTTAATTTTTGCTTCCAGTCGGGATAACTTATCCTTATCAGGATTAATATCAATACTTTTAATAATTGTTACCTTATCGGAATATTCCATAAATCTTACAAAATTGTAAATGTTAACATAATTTCCGGTAACAGCAATATCAATAGGCTGCAGCCACAGGTTATCTTTTTCAGAAATTTTTCCCGGAGTTATGGAATTTATCTTAACTTCGCTGTCAGAAGCAATTTCATCCAGCATTGCAAAAAGATCGGAAAGTTTCTGGTTTTCCTTGTATTCCGTTACTATACTGCCAATCTCCGATTTTAATCTGATATATTCTGCATCAAGTGATTTTAGATCATATTCAATGTCAGACAAATTTTCAGCATAATTATTCTGCTTTATCAGATTATAAGAACTTATCACAAGTACTTCTGTTCTGGGATAAATTTCCAAAAGCATTACTGCAGCAAAGAGAATAATTATCATTATTGATAAGTTTTTCCATTTGGGAGTTTTAATCAACATAAGCTTCACTCCTTATGCAAAAAATGATAAACTCGGAACCGCGTATTTTAGGATTCTTGATTTTTTTTCTTTTGATCATTTTTGAATAAACAAGTGTTGCGTTCTGATAACCTTTTATCTCTTCAATATTTTTTATTATCTGAGGAATGTTTGTTTGATCATTGGTAATCCCTTCAACAGAAATTCTTATCTGTTTTTCATCTCTTTTATCAATATTAACTTTAAGTAGCTGAGAATTTAACGGCATCACTTTGGAAATGTTTTTCAGCACAACAGAGTTTACTGCACCTCTTTCCTGAAGTTTATACAGCAGATTAAGATTATTTTTTAAAGCCGAAATATTATTCTTTTTTGTTGTAATGAGTTTTTCTTTTGATTTAAGTTCAGATATTGCAGAATTACTTTCATCAAGTCCCGATAATATCTGTCCCTCAAGAATATATAACCCCAGCAGCAGAATAACCAGAACACCGCCCAGACTTATAACAAGTTTATTTGTAATTTCTTTATCAAATCTGAAAGAGTTCGATGATTTTGCTTCGGAAGAGAGAAGATTAAGTTTATCATCAAAATTGTTATCAAGTGATTTTACATTAAGCAGAGTACTGTTTAGTTTTTTAGAAAAAACAGATTCCTGTAAAGCATCCTTTATTATCTGTTTAATAACAGTAATATTAACAGAATTATCTGGTATATCTAAACAGATTTTAACTGAAGAGTTATGTGATTGAAATCCGCTGACAAAAAGTTTTAACTTTTCATTTATTTCATCCTGATAAAGTTCCGAGTCTTTTTGATTTAGCAGAAAGACTTCTTCATATTTAAATCTGTTTTCGCTTCCTTTATAGATCGTGTAAAGTTTGTTGTCTCTTAATATTATTAAAAGAGTCTCCTCGGTCTCTTCATAAGAGATAACAGAAGGAAGAGAAAAAGGAAGAATTGCAGCAAGAGTTAAATCTGTTTTGGAAACAAGTTCCGTTATCTTTTCCAGAAAGTTTTTTCTTGTTACAACCACGGTATACCAGATATTGTCACTGTCAGAATAAAGCTCACGGGCAGAAATTCCAAAATCATCTGCTGATTGATTTTGCGGTAGAAACTGACTCTGATTATCAAGGAACCATATCTCGGTATCTTCAACATCAGTTGAAAGGGAAACAAGTGAATGACGAAAATCACTTAACCCCCAAACAATTACGGCATCATCAAAATCAAATTCAGATACAGCTTTCTTTATTGCAGATGAAAACTCATCCGGGTTCTGAATTACCAGATTAAACTTTTCCGATAAATTCTCGTAAGAAGCATCCTTAAAAAAACTAAAAACAGAAGAAGTGTTTTCAATTCCTTTTATTAATAATTTACTATTGAACTGTTCAACATAAATTATTTTCTTTATCCCGCTTAACCGGGCATAACTTATTTTATTTATTATCTTTTTGATCATCTGTCAATTTAATTTTTGTAGAATCTGAAACTGATGTTGTATCTTTTATTTTCGGTACAGCAAAGTTAAACTCTGTAACATTTTCTTTTTTGAAAAGGAAATGAGAAAGCTCATCATCATTTTTCTCCACCATATTAAAATCTCTTGCGCCAAATTCATTTTCATAAAAAATGTGGGGAGTGATATATATTATCAGTTCCGCTTTTACATCTTCGGTGCTGGTGCTTCTGAACAAGGAACCAAGTATAGGAATATCTCCGAGGATTGGAACTTTACTGACTTTATTGTTTTCCGTATCCTGAATTAATCCGCCCAGAACAATAGTTTCACCATCCTTTAATCTTATTGTTGACTCAAGGGTACGGGTGTTAATTGCCGGAATCTGTTTTTTATCTGGAGAAAACTTTCCAACCGGAGTTTGGAAATCAGGTTTAAGATGAAGTGTCAGCTGATTATTTGGTCCTACCCAGGGCGTGATTTCAAAAGAGATAAATGCTTCAATCTTCTGGAATTTTTCTTGTTGAATAACATCAGAGCTTGTATATTGATTTCTGATTGGCATTATATCAGTAAATACATAGTTCTGGATAGTTCCTATTCTTAGCGAAGCTGTATGACCATTTAGCGTGCTTAGTACCGGACGACTCTTTACATTTGCAATACCATCTTCTTCAAGTAGTTTGAAATTCATAAAGAAGTTATCAGGAAGTTTTCCCAGGTTTCCAACATTAATGGAACTGCCAAAAAGATTCATAGTGCCTATATCTTTTAGCGCATTATTTATTGTATTACCACCGGCAGTTACATCAAATCCCGGGAACCATTTATCAACTCTTCCTACCATTGCCGTATCACCTGTTGAAGCTTGAACACCCATTTCAAAAAGGTTGTTCAGATTGTAATCTATAACCAGAGCTTCTATCATTACCTGTGGAACAGGATGGTCAATTTCCTGCAGGTATTGCTCAAGCTGATTAATTTTTTCATTATTACCTATAAGTGCAATTGCATTATGCTCAACAACAATCTCCGTTGTAATTCCTGTTACAAGAGTTTTGGGAAGTTTTTCGTGAACCTTGTCAGCTCTTAAATGATGGAGTCGTACAAGTTTTATATTATCCAGATTTTTATTTGTGCCTTCACCTATAATGTATGTGTCATCTTCTTTCTTAAAAGTAAACTTTGTTCCTTTGAATAAGTAATAGAGAGCTTTATCAAGAGGAATACTATTACATTTAATTGTGATTTTGCTGTCAGGATTTGCCAGTTTAATAATTTGCAAATTTAACTGATTGGTTATATCATCTAAAATTCTTGAAAGCTGAACATCTTTAACATCAATTGTTAAAAGATTACTTTCTGCCTGAACCCAGTAGTTTCCGTTTCTGCCGGACTGTTTCTTTTTCCCTGTGGCAAAGTATTCAGCTCTGCTTATAAAATAAATAGAATCTTTTTTCTTAAAATAGAATCCGTTATTAAGAAGTATATTTTTTAATCCTTTATCATGTTTAATATCATTAAGTTCGCCACTTATAAAACCGGATGTTCCGTTAACCAAAAGATAATTTTTTGAAGTCTCTTTCCGAAGTGTCTCTATAAAATCTTTAATGTTGGTTCTGCTGACTTTAATATCAATTTTATCATTTTTCTTATTGTAGTTAATAACTGCGGGATTTGTTTTCGGTTTTGGTTTCTCTTTTGGTAAATCTTTAATAAAGAAACGTTTGTCGTCATTCTTAAACGCAAATCCGTTATCAGTGGCTATTATTTTTATGGCGTCTATAAGTTTTACATCAAAAAGAGCCACAGATATTTTTTTATTAATGGAGTTATCTATTACAATGTTTGTTTTATATTCCAAAGCCAAACCGCGCATAATATCTCTTATATCGGTATTTTTAAAATTGAGCTGTGGAACAATTGCATCATAATTTGGCGGAAACTTTTTTATTTCCGTTTCGCCGGCAAATATGGTGCAGGTTAATAAAATTGTAATAAAAAACAGTTTAAACCATTGTTTCGCGTAGTACTTCTTCATAAGTAGTAATCCCGTGATTAACTTTTTCCACTCCTGCTTCTCTCAGGGTAATAAATCCGTTGTTTTTTAATTCTTTCTTAATTTCAAGTGATCCTGCTTCGGAAGTTATCATAGATGAAATTTTTTCATTTATGGAGAATAACTCAAATAATGCGGTTCTTCCCGAGTATCCTGTAAAGTTGCAATTAACACATCCTTCTGCTGTATATTTTTTTAGAGGATCAGAATCACCTGTCTCTTTTTTACAACTGCATAAGTTTCTGACAAGTCGTTGTGCAATTATTAATTTTACGGCAGATGCAACAAGAAATGGTTCCACTCCCATATCTGTTAATCGGGTAACAGCAGAAACAGAATCATTTGTGTGAATTGTGCTGAATACCAGGTGACCTGTAAGTGCAGATCTTATTGCAATTTCAGCCGTCTCTTTATCGCGGATTTCTCCAACCATAATTACATCAGGGTCCTGACGTAAAAATGTTTTCAGTGCATTTGCAAAGGTAAAGCCTATATCAGGATTTACCTGACACTGATTAATTCCGGTTAAATTATATTCTATCGGATCTTCAATTGTTAAGATATTTTTATCTTCAGAATGAATTTCATTAAGGGCAGCATATAGAGAAGTGGTTTTCCCGCTTCCTGTCGGACCAGTAATCAAAATCATTCCAAAAGGCAGAGTTATCCTGTCGGTAAACTTTTTATACTGAACTTCATTAAGTCCGATATTTTTTAAATTGAGAACCTGATTTGATTTGTCCAATATCCTGAGAACTATCTTTTCTCCAAAGGAAGAGGGGAGAGAAGACATTCTTATATCAATATTTCTGCCGTTGTAAATATGTCTTATTTTACCATCCTGCGGTCTTCGTTTCTCGGCAATATCAAGGTTTGCCATAATTTTTAATCTGCTTACCAGTGCAGGAAATTTTTCTTTTGGCATTGTTGAAATATCTCTGAGATGCCCGTCAATACGAAATCTTATTCTGAAAGATTTCTCCGAAACCTCAAAATGAATATCACTTGCCTTTGATGAAATTGCTGAATTTATAATCTGATTAACATATTCAATATTAGAGTTTTCATTGTGATTGATCTCTTTTCCTGGATTTTTTACTACTGTCTTTTTCGCATACTCGGGAAACATTTCTGATAGCTTTGAAAAAATAAGATCGGCCTGTAATTCTTTTGGAACAACCTGATAACCGGTGTTAAATGAAATATCATTAATAATTTTGTGATTATTTTTATCACTTATTCCCACAGTAAGTGTAAGATTTGTTTTTTCAAGAACAATTACATTATTCTCAAATGAAAACTCCGCTGATAATATTTTTTTTATTTCATTATTCATATTGTGCTATTTGAATTAATATTTCATTTATGTTGTTGCTGAAAATAAGTGCTAGTGTGAACCCGGCAGATAAAAAAGTGCCAAATGCAATCTTATTCTCTTTATCATATTTTTTGCTTTTACCTAAGCTGAAAAGGAGTGCCAGAAGGGCTGATATCCAGATGGATACAATAAGTAAAAATGGCGATAAAAATAATCCGGCTGCAAAAATATATTTAACATCACCCATTCCAATTGCTGTTTTGTTCTTTTTTCTCTCATAATATTGATTAACACCAAGTAATGAAAAACAGATTGAAAAGGGCACAATAAGATTGTAAGGGTTAAATTGATTTATCGATAGAGAAACCAGATAAAGTAAAAAAATGGCAAAAACGAGACTGTTAGGAATTACCATCTTTTTGAAATCTATAATTGCCACTGAATAAAAAATCATTAACAATAGATAATAGATTAAAGAAATAATTTGCAATCCGTAAATCTGGTATATGATTAATCCTGCTGCAAGTGAAAAGAGTTCCGTAGCAAGGTAACGAAAAGCTATTTTACCGTTACATTCTTTACAGGTACCTTTAAGAAAGATAAAACTTAAAACAGGAATATTTTCAAGAAGTTTTAAGTTTCTTTTACCACAGAAACATTTTGAGCGGTATAAATCCAAGCCTGAATTATTCAAAAATCCTGATATTACAGAATTTGTAAAGCTGCCAGTAACTAGTGTAAACGCTATGATAAATAATTCAATCAATCCGGGGTCTCTTCCGTAATTATTCCATCTTCGCCAACAACCCAGGTATTAAAAGTACCGTCATCGTCAAAATCGACAACTGCTTTTGCCTCGGCAATAAAATTTTTAACAGAAGATTCTCTAATTGTTATTTTGTAACGTGCTGTTCCGCCGTCAGTTACAAGTTTTTCCTGTTCAAATCCAATTCTGGCAAGATTATCAGAATATGTGTCACGCTCAAACTTGTAGGCCTTTTGAAGCATATAAACCTGTTTCAGATTTAGTTTTGCTTCGGTTGCCTTTGCTTTATTTACAATTGGCATTAATCTGGGAAGAGCAAGAAGTACCAGAATTCCTATTATCACAAGCGCAACAAGTAATTCGGTAAGTGAGAATCCTTCTTCATTTTTATAAAATTTATTTGTCATTTGTCAAACCCCTAAATGATCAATTAATTCAAACATTGGTAAATACATTGCAATTAAAATAACAGCAACAATAACCCCCACAAACAGAATTAAAACCGGCTCAATAAGGGAGGTGATTTTATTTAAATCGTTATCAAACTCTTTAGTGTAAAAATCGCTGATAAGAGAAAAAACATTTTCAAGTTCGGCGCTCTCTTCACCTGCTGAAAGCAGTTTTGTAAATGTATAATCAAAGAAAACAGATTTTTGAATTCTTTGTGTAAGTTTATTTCCTTTAAGTAAATCTTTTATAATAAGATTAATATCTGTCCTGAATATTGAGTTATCAGTAATATTTTTAGAATATTTTAACGCTTCAACAAGTGTTACATTATTGCGTAAAAGGATACTCATACTTAATGAAAAGCGTGCAAGTACGTTTTTAAGATAAATTGAAGAAATTACAGGAAGCTTTATGAGTAATTTATCACTGATATTTTCTTTGAAATAAGGTGTTTTTATCATTCTGTTGCAGAAAAACAATCCGGCAATTACTGCAATTATTATAAAAAGATAGTTATCCTGTAAATAATTGCTGATTGAAAGTAAAAAATCGGTTATGGCAGGAATCTGCGATTTTGAATTTAGAAACAACGATTTCAGAGTTGGAATTAAAAAGAGCAGCATAAATAAAATTACTGCAGCTGAAACAACAATTACAAAAAGGGGATATCTGGCTGCCTGAGTAATTTTATTTGTGAGTTCTTCAAATTTCTCTTCAAATTTATTGTACTCAAAAAGTACATCGGAAAGATTTCCTGTCTCTTCGGCAACAATAAGATTTGCAATGTAAATATCAGAAAAGAGATTATTATGCCTTTTGAAACTTGCAGAAAGTGATTTCCCCGATTTTAGAGAACTTAAAATATCTTTTACAACTGTTTTGAAATTCTCATTTGTTAATTGCTTCAAAATTAACTCAATTGAATCAATAATAGGGATATTGGAAATTGTTAACAGACCTAAAAGTCGGTTAAACTCCCTTATCTCTTTTTTTGATATTTTTGTAATAGTATTATTCAAAATAGTTATAAATAGTGTTATATGACACCAAAGTATCTGAGCTTACTTTCTTTAACACCGATACATTAATATGATGTTGATAATTTTCCAGTTTTGCTACTTTACGCTGCACTATAAGTGATGAATCTGGTGATAACCAAGATGAATCTGATGCCGCATAATTTGCAATACAGTATTTGATTTCTTGCTGTCCTAAATATTGTGCTTCTTTAATTTGCTTTGCCGACGTACTAAAGAGCATTTTTACCAATAATGTTACAACAAGAGTGACAAATATCCCAAAAATTACGAAGGACGTTAATGTTTCAATTAAACTGTAGCCTTCATTTTTAATTAGTTTTCTGATAAACACAAATTTAATT
>JBGRQB010000138.1:0-11798 GCA_041725875.1 Rhodothermaceae bacterium | reverse complement strand
TATCTTTATTATGTTTGTGCATCATTTTTGAATTGGAAGGTTTATGTTCTTTTTTATGACTGCATTTCGAATGATCATAATTTTGTGCCATTGAAAATGAAGTACTTAATAGAATTGCTGCTGCAAATATTCTGACTAATTTTAATGTTATCTTTTTCATTTTCTTCTCCTTATAAATATTTATTTTATTTATGCTTTTTCAGCAATCAGTCTTTCTTCTTTTCTTATTTCTCTTCTTTTCCAGATATAAAAGATTGCCGGATAAACAGTCAGTTCCATAACAAAGCTTGTTATAATTCCCCCTACCATTGGGGCTGCAATTCTTTTCATTACATCCGAGCCGATACCTGTTCCGATAAGTATTGGCAATAATCCCAGCATTGTAGTCATAACCGTCATCATTTTTGGTCTGATACGCTTTACTGCGCCTTCAAAAATAGCTTCTCTTAATTGTGCAAAGTTCATACTGCCTGCCTTTTTGAATTTTTCATAAGCTATATCCAGGTATAGCAACATTACCACCCCTGTTTCGGCATCTACTCCGAGAAGCGCAATAATTCCCACCCATACGGCAACACTCATATTAAATCCGGCCAGATATAAAAACCAGATTGCACCAACCATTGAGAACGGAAGTGCTAATAAAATTATCCCGGTTTTGGTTATTGATTTGGTATTCATATATAACAGCACAATTACTATAAGAAGAGTTATTGGAATTACCATTGCAAGTCTTTGACCGGATCTTTCCATATATTCATATTGTCCGCTCCAGATAAGAGAGTAACCGGCAGGAAGTTCTATTTTTTCGCTAATTATTTCTCTTGCATTTTTTACATAAGTACCGACGTCTATATCTTTCAAATCAATATAAACCCAGGCATTTGGTCTGGCATTTTCAGATTTTATGGCAGGAGGCCCTTTCTTTACTTCTATCTTTGCAAGTTCTGAAATAGGCACATTGTTTCCGTTACTAATCGGAACCAATACTCTTTTTAATTCTTCAATGTTGTTTCTGTAATCTCTCTGGTATCTGAGGTTAACGGGATATCTTTCCAGTCCTTCAACTGTTTTTGTAATGTTCATTCCGCCAATTGCAGACATTATTACATCTTGTACATCAGCTACATTAAGCCCGTATCTTGCAATTGCATCTCTGTCTATTTGAAAATCCACATAGTTTCCTCCGGCGGATCGTTCGGAAAAGACTGATCTGGTTCCGGGAATTTTTCTGGCAACTCTTTCTATTTTTGCCCCAATCTCCTGAAGGATCTCTAAATCTGGTCCGGCTATTTTTATTCCCACCGGAGTTTTAATACCGGTAGATAACATATCTATTCTGGTTTTAATAGGCATCGTCCAGGCATTGGTTAATCCGGGAATTTGAACAGCTTCATTTAACTCATCAATAAGTTTATCAACTGTCATTCCGGGTCGCCACTCTGATTCATCTTTTAACTGAATAGTTGTTTCTATCATTGAGAGCGGAGCCGGATCAGTTGCTGTTTCAGCTCTTCCTATTTTACCAAAAACAGATTCCACTTCAGGAAATGATTTGATTATTTTGTCTGTCTGCTGCAACAGCTCTCTTGCTTTGGTAACAGATACCCCCGGAAGAGTTGTGGGCATATATAAAAGATCGCCTTCATATAATGGCGGCATAAATTCCGAACCTAATCTGCTATATGGAAATATTGTTATAACCATAACAACTACAGAAGCACCAATAACCCACCAGCGTTTGTTCATAACAAATTCAACAACCGGGTGATAGATTTTAGTTAATATTTTTGTAAGAAAATTGTCTTCTTCTTTTTTCATTTTACCGCGAACAAAATAGCCAATTAAAACAGGGACAATTGTAATTGCCAATATTGCTGCTGCGCCCATTGAATATGTTTTTGTAAATGCCAATGGTTTGAATAATCTTCCTTCCTGCTGTTCAAGCGTAAATACAGGAAGAAATGAAACTGTTATAACTAAAAGTGAATAAAAGATTGACGGCCCGACTTCTTTAGCCGATTCTAAAATTACTGTCCAGTGAGGTCTCTGCTTATCCTTTGGTTTATTTTGCTCTACCACCATATGTGTATGTGCATTCTCAACCATTACAATAGAAGCATCTACCATTGCTCCTATGGCAATTGCTATTCCGCCAAGTGACATTATATTTGCATTAATTCCCTGATACTTCATAATTACATAAGAAGCCAATACAGCTGTAGGCAATGTAAAAATTGCAACCAGCGAACTTCTGGCGTGCATTAAAAAGAGGAAAATTACAATTGCTACAATTATACTTTCTTCAATAAGTGTTGTTTTCAGATTATCTATTGCAGCATTAATCAAATCGGATCTGTCGTATGCAGTTACAATTTCTACACCTTCTGGTAAAGAATCTTTTAATTCATCCAGACGATCTTTTACTCTTTCTATCACTTCAAGGGCGTTTTCACCAAACCGCATTACTATTATTCCGCCAACGGTTTCTCCTTCGCCGTTCCATTCGGCAATACCGCGTCTGAGTTCCGGACCAACATTTACATCAGCTACATCTTTTAAGTAAACAGGCGAACCTGTTTCAGGTGAAATTCCTATTGAAATTTTTCTGATGTCCTCCAGATTTTTTATATATCCCAATCCTCGAACCATAAACTCCATTTCACCTGCTTCAAGCAGTTTTCCGCCCACATCATTATTGCTTCGCTTAATCGCTTTTTTAACTTTGCTTAACAGAATTTTATATGAAGCTAATTTGTTAGGATCCAGATTTACCTGATATTGTTTTACAAAACCGCCAATACTTGATACTTCGGCAACTCCCTGCAACGCAGATAATTCATATCTTAAAAACCAATCCTGAATTGAACGAAGTTCTTGTAGATCGTGGCGATCTGACTGAATAACATATTGATAAACCCAGCCCAGACCTGTAGCGTCGGGACCCAGCTGAGGTGAAACACCTTCAGGTAATTCCTTTTGGATTGAACTCAGATATTCGAGCACTCTGCTCCTTGCCCAATAGATGTCTGTTCCGTCTTCAAAAATTATATATGTCATTGAAAACCCGAAGAAAGAATAACCTCTGACATCTTTTGCAAAAGGAACCGACAACATTTTTGTTGTTAAGGGATAAGTTACCTGATCTTCAACAATGCGCGGACCTTGTCCGGGATACTCTGTAAAGATAATTACCTGCACATCGCTTAAATCGGGGATTGCATCTATGGAAGTATTTTTCAGCGACCATATACCTCCCAAAATAAGAGCAAGCGTACCAAGTATTACCATAAATTTATTATTCACTGACCATTCAATCAGTTTTGCAATAATGCTATCTTTATTTGAGTCAGCAGAAACCATTTTATCCACCTTATTTTACTTTATAACCGTTTTCAATCAAATTTTCTTTTGCTTTTGCAATTGTTACTTCTACAAGTTTCATATCACACACAGGGCATCTTCCCGGTTTATCTGAAATAACATTCCAATCCATCGGATCTTGAAAAACTTTTCCGTCACCATTTTTATCTATTGATTCAACATCAATAATTCCTGTTCTGATTAATTCCGATTCAACACCATACTCATTTGTCATTTCTTTATGATGCTCGTGTCCTTTGTGATCATTTTCCTGCGGAGCCATTTCGTCAGCGGTTGCGGAAGAACTGCCAAACTGATTTATAGCTGCTTTAAGACTACTTTCCGAGTCGATTAAAAATTGTGCAGAAGTAACAATCTCATCACCTTCTTTAATTCCTTCCAAAGCCTGATAATAGCCGTTGGAATAAACTCCCAGTTTAACTTCAACCGGTTTGAATTTTCCTTCACCCAATGCAATTACAACAATATTCTTTTTACCGCTTCTGATAACCGAGCTTTCATCAACCGCGGGATGAGAGCCATAGTTTATTCCTGATATGGTTACATTGCCAAACATTGCCGGCTTTAACTTTTCTTCTTTATTTGGAAGATCTATTCTGACTTTTAAGACTCTGGTTTTAGGATCAACAACCGGATCTATAAAAGAAACTTTACCTGAAAAAATTTCTCCCGGAAATGAGGAAAACTTCACTTGAGATTTTGAACCTGGTTCAACTTTATAGATTTCATTTTCATACACATCAGCTTTTAACCATAGCTCTGACAAATCAGCAATGTGCAACAATTTTTTGCCGGGCATAATCTTTTCACCTTCAATGATATTTTTCATCATCACGGTTCCGTTAAAAGGAGCATAAAAAATAGTGTGAGTTTTAACTTCTTTTTTATCAATCAGATTTTTCAATTCCTTTTTTGAAACATCCAGCAACTCAAGTTTTCTTACTGCATTTTTAATCAGTTCATTTCCGCTTGATAATATATCTTCATCTTTACTCTGGTTTACAGCTTTATTATAAGATATTGCAGCAAGCAGTTCTTGTTGAGCAGCAACTAAATCAGGAGAATAGATTGACAACAGTGGTTCTCCCTTTTTTATTTTTTGTCCGGTATAATTGACAAACAACTTTTCAATCCAGCCGCCAACCTTTGTTGTTACAATTGCTTCCTTTCTTTCATCAGTATGCAAAACCCCGTTGGTAACAATGTCAGATGAAAACTCTCTCTTCTGAACAACAATTGTTTTCAGGTTCATTGTCTGCTGTAAAGTTCCGTCAACAGAAACCACTCCGGCCGATCCTTTTTCATCTTCATAAACCGGTACGAGATCCAT
Source organism: Rhodothermaceae bacterium (assembly GCA_041725875.1). Lineage (GTDB taxonomy): Bacteria > Bacteroidota > Ignavibacteria > Ignavibacteriales > Melioribacteraceae > JBGRQB01. Next base: position 7,084 of record JBGRQB010000138.1, on the reverse strand, counting down.
TCCCATATTTGATTTACCCGGTTTATCATAAATTTCATTCGGATTCATAGGAGCGCGCCAGTATAATATTTTGCGTTCACCATTTGCTACAGCTTTTTTCTCTTTTTTTATAGGAGTTAATTTCATTTCGCAAATAGGGCAATTACCCGGTTCATCGGAAATTATCTCCGGATGCATTCCGCAGGTATATAATTGTTTTTCAGTGGAATGCTCGTGTACAGTTTCATCTGTACTGTTAAAAATCAGGTAACCAGCACCTCCCAGTAAAATTGCGGAGGCTATCATTATAACCATTAATTTGCTTTTCATTTTTATCTCCATTTTATATCAGTTTTACTGAATATTAAAGTTTAATTCCGGTGTAAAATTCTATATTGCTAATCTCTTTTAAGTATTCTGCTCTTATTTTGAACAGATCAAGTTCAACTTTGAACAGCTGCGACTGTGCTTCTATTACATTCAGAAAATCTATTTCATTAACCTGATAGCTTGATAGTGCCGACTTAAATGATTGTCCGGCCTGCGGAAACAATCCACTTGATATCAGCTTTTCTCTTTTTTTAAGCTGATTAATTTTTGCCAGTGATTTACCAATAACTTTATGAAGAAACTGCACAGAAGCCTGATACTGCTCTGCATACATATTTTGCAGTCCCAATGCTTCTTCAACCTTTGCTGTTTTTTTGCCGCCGTAGTTTATTGGCAGATTTATACCTACCGCAATTGAAAGAAAATCATTTAAGTCAGTATTGGCAGAACCGATTTTTTCTCTCTGGTTATATTGTATTGAAAAGTTAAAGTCAGGATAGAATTCATATCTGGCCAGGTCTTTAATTGCCACTGCTTTTTCTTCAGATATTTTTATTCCTTTGAGAAAGGGCCTGTGCTTTTCCGAAAGTTTAATTAATTGATCGAGCGAGTAGCTTGTTGAATCAACTTCAGGCAGAATATCTGTTTTAATTTTATATTGATTATCAGCAAGCAGGAATGATTGGATAGCAGTTTCAATTTCATTTTCCAAACCGAACAGCTTTTCAATGTTATCTTTTAATCTGGTCAGCTCCACTTCAACTTTAATTACATTTTGCTGACTCGCTTTATTTACCGAATATTTTGCTTTGGTTACTTCGGATAACGCTTTTAGCAATTCTATATTCTTTTCAGAAATCTTAATTGCTTCTCTTGTATAACTTAAATCAAAATAGAGATTGGATATATCACGTCTGATTTCGTTTGCTTTATCTTCTATCTCCTGCTGATTTAGCTTAACCTCTTTTGCCTGAACATTTTTAGCAGCGGAAAGTTTACCGGGAAAAGGAATCATTTGGCTTAACCCGATAAGTTTGCTGGTCATAGGTTCCTGAGTAAGCGAAAAAGAATTTGTAGGCAGATTTGCCAGTCCAAGTTTTAATACAGGATCCGGCAAGTTTGAAACCTGAGCAATCTTTGATTTTGAAACCCGTTGTTTAAATCTTAAAGACTTTAACGCCGGACTCACCTTAACAGATTTTTCAACTAATTCTTCGAGATAATCTTTATAGTTTTGAGAAAAAGAATTGATAAAAGTTAAAGCTGTTATCACGCTTAATATTAAATATCTAAATCTCTTCATTTTGGTTCCTGTTTTAATCGTCATAAAATTTGACTAAGCATATACTTAATCGTATAGACAAGCAGGATGCCAAAATAAATCTTTGTTTTTGAGCTTTAATCGGCTTCTTGGTCAGACTGGCTTTTAAATTATTTAAAAGCCTTTAAGTTTCTTAAATTTTATAAAGAAATTGAAAGCAGCAAAGCCGGAGCTTAACTGCTTTTATCGGATAGTTTATAATTTTCAATTTTAGAGTATAATGTAGGAAGAGAAATTCCCAGAAATTTTGCTGCTTTTGCTTTATCCCATTTCACAGCTTTTAACATTTTATCAATGTGCATTTTTTCAACATCTGATATTGTATATTTTGTAACATCATCAAATTCAGATGATACATTACCATCTTTTCGGAGCAGCACATTTTCTTTTTCCAGAATATCTCCTGTTGATAAAACAATGGCTTGCATTAATGTATTTTCCAGCTCCCTTACATTACCTATCCAGGTGTGGTTTGTTAATATTTCAATAACTTCATCTGAAATTTTAGTAACATTTTTATGAAGTTCATTGTTTATCTTTTTCAAAAAATGATCTATCAGTACAGGAATATCTTCTCTTCTTTCCCTAAGCGGAGGAACATCGATTGTTACAACTTTCAGACGATAATACAGATCTTCTCTGAATTTTCCCTGCTCAACCAGTTTTTGAAGATTTCTGTTAGTTGCAGCTAAAATTCTGGCTTTAAGCGGAATTGTAACTTCACCGCCAACTCTTTCAAATTCTCTTTCCTGTAAAACTCTTAAGAGTTTAACCTGAAGTTGAGGCGATACTTCAGAAATTTCATCCAGGAAAATTGTGCCTTCATTTGCAAGTTCAAACTTTCCTTTTTTATCTCTTACAGAGCCGGTAAATGCTCCTTTTACATGCCCGAACAATTCACTTTCCAGTAATGATTCTGTTAATGCCGAGCAGTTAACAGGAATAAACGGATGGGTTTTGGTAATTCCGCTAAAATGAATTGCTCTGGCAACAAGTTCTTTCCCGGTTCCGCTTTCTCCTTGTATTAAGGTCAGAACCTTATTGATTGAAACCTGCCCGATTATTTTATAGACATCTCTCATTGATTGAGTTTTACCAATCAGAATATTTTTTGTATCGTTGAATTGATTGTTCTCATTTGAGAAAGATTCCAGTTTATTGCTGAGTTTTTTATTTTCTAAAGCCTTTCTTACCGTGTGTCTGATCTTATCAATTTCTATTGGTTTTTCGATATAATCTAAAGCTCCCTTTTGGATAGCTTCAATTGTTGACTGCATTTCATCATAAGCTGTAATAATTATAAAAGGAATATTTGAATCCAGCTCTTTAACTTTTTCCAATAATTCCAGACCCGTAATTTCGGGCATTCTCATATCACTTATAATCAGATCGGGTCTTTCTTTCTGAATTAATTCAATTGCTTCGGCTCCGTTTTCAGCGCATTCAACAACAAAATTTTCTCTGGTAAAAAGATTTTTTAATGTTTGTCTGATTGATTTGTCATCATCAACTATTAGTATTTTATCATAAATTTCTTTCATATTATACCGGTAAAGTAATTGTAAACTGTGTGTAACTTTTTTCAGATTTAGTTAATTTAATTTCACCATTATGGGCATTTATAATTCGTTTTGAGATTGAAAGTCCCAAACCTGTACCGCTCGACTTTGTGGTATGAAACGGTTCAAACAAATTATCGCGTGCTGTTTCATTAATTCCTTTTCCATTATCAATTAATGAAACTTCTATATGATTATCTCTTGAAACAGCAGAAAATTTAATTTCACCGTTACTTCCAATTGCTTCAATTGAATTGTTGGTCATATTTAATAACACCTGATAAATTTTATCTTTATCCGCCTCTATTTCAAAAGATGAAATTTCATTAACTATTTTAATTTTCTTTTCTTCTAAAATGTGTTTCAGGTTTTGTTCCAGTTCTAAAACTATATCATTTAATTTTATCTGACTCAAAGAGAGAGTCATTTTTTTTGAAAATCCGAGAACTTCTTTTGCCAGATTATTTAATCGATCTACTTCCCTTTTTATTATCTGGAACGATTCTTCTTCACGAGCACCTATTTCCAGATCTTCATATAACAAATCGCTGTTCATTTTTATTGAAGTCAGCGGTGTTTTAATTTCGTGAGCCAAGACTGCGGCCATTTTGCCAAGTGCAGCTAATTTTTCACTTTCTGCCAGTTTCATTTTCAAATTTTGGATTTGAGTTATATCTACTTCAACAAATAAATATCCTGATAATCCTTTTCCCTGATAACTGTAGGGAGTCACGGAAATTAAAACGGTTCTTTCTTTTCCGCCAAACCTTCCCTGAATACTGTTTTCATACGATAAATTATTTGCAAGAGTGTTTTTAATTAATTTATACTCTTCTTCTAATTCATCTGTAAATTGCAGCCTGTCAATTTGTGAACCAAGTACCTTGTTTTTATCCAGACCAACAAATCTGCAAAACATTGCATTGGCTTCAATAATATTGCTTTCCGGATCTGTTATGGCAATGGAAGTTTCAGATTTATCAAAGGCATTTAATAACCTCCCGATTTTTTCTTCCTTCTGATTTAATCTTACCACATCTTCTTTTAGCTGCGCTGACATATTGTTAAAAGTAGATGCCAGGGCTCCTATTTCATCATTTGATTCGATGTCAACTCGCATTCCATATTTTCCCTGCTGAATTTCCAGAGTTCTTTCCCTGATTTTATTCAACGGATTGGCAATAACTTTAACAATTACTATTGCCATAATTGAGCTGACAAGAATTCCGCCAAACAGACTCAACGCAAAGAAACCGGCCCATTCCGAAGGTGTATTAATATCTAAAAAGAGTCTGCCGAGAGGTAATAATATCATTAATATGGTAATCGGGACAATCACAAATGCTGAAAAAATAACCTTTTGGGTAACACTAAATGCGTTAATCTTTTCAAGAGTGGAAGGAAACAAATCAAATTTATTTAGCGCTATTCCTGTGAAAAGAATTACTCCTGCTAAAAATGCTAACGGACTTATTTCCACTAAATAATAAAATCCCAGATGCCAGGGCAAGTACAGGCCAAATATAAATGCAGTAAAGTTGGTAACAACCAGTCCGACAAAAATAAATTGTAATTGTCGTTTGAGAGTAACATCCCGACTTTGTTTTATTTTTGCAATAAGTATTATAGAATTAACGATTAGCAGAATCAGATACCACACTAAAAACAGAAAATAATTATCTGAATAACTTGCTTCAAAAATCATATGGTGTGAATGTGATTCTTCTAGGAGATAACCGCTCCAGAGTGCAAATATCAGAATGGCAGAAGGAATTAATAATCCCAGTTTTAATCCTAAGTTCATTTTCTTTTCATCAGGGTAATAATATGAAAAGAATGTGAGAGTAATTAAAATCATCATTAAGAATGACTGACAAGCTTTATCCAGAATAGTAACATCACCAGATTTGACCATCATAAAATGGATAGAATGAGAAATTAAGTAACCTATTACCAGACTGAGAGTCAGAATAAACAACCGACTGGAAATACGTTTTTTTTCCTTAGCATATATCAGATAAAGTAAACCTGCAGAAGCGATTAATGTTATTGAAAGTAAAATATGATTGATAAACTCTGGCAATTTGCAACACCTTTGTTGTTTCAGTTATGATTATAATAATCAAAATATACCCATTACTATCTTCAAAATCATTTATAACTTTAATGGGAAAATATTGAATAAACCATACCGAAAAACAAACCCGGTTATAAAAACCGGGTTAAGAGTTCAAATTATTTTTTCTTTTTTAATTCTTTCAACTGTTGTTTCAGTTCTTTAATATCCTGATTTTACACAACTTTTGATATTAATTAAAATCTGTAATTGAGTCCTGTAAATAACCTGAGATAATGAAGATCATCATCTTCGGAACTGACTATAGTTATTGATAATGATGAGATAAATTCAAAGTTTTTATTAATCTGATAAGAATAACCACATCCTAAAATTGCAATTGTTTCATCCACATCACGCGAGACTGATTTAAAATAGTTTCCCGGTTTGTACATATTAACATCTTCTATGTTATAGATGTGATCTCCCATTGACTGCTGAACTTCTCCTAAAACAAATAACCGACTTATATTATTCCCTAAATAATATCTGATACCAAAACTTAAGTTTGTTACATAGGTATCAAGAAAATCGGACCGCCATTTACTGTAGGATAAAATTCCGCCTGATACATATAACTCAAAATTGTCATTCAACAAATATCCCAGTTGCAGATTATGAGTATATCCCGGTTTTGTATCTTCCTGATATTGCCAGGCCAATCCTGAATTAATACCTATTTTGAAATTTGACTGTGCAAATCCGATTGTGCAAAACATTATTAATATAATTATCTTTTTCATTTATACTCCGAAGCATTAATTATTTTATATACTTATTGTTCTATAAATCTTAGTCTTACTGAAACACAATTTCCTGAATTATATTCTCCATTTTGAAGCACAACACTTCTATAAATAGAACCCCAAGGTCTCCATTCTAAAAAGGTGACATTAGATCTCATCTGATCATGGAACATATGGTTATCTCCTGCCCAAAGCATATCCCAGGCACCATTTTCTACCTCGTCATCACCTCCGCAAAACCATCCATCTTCTTCCCAAATAACAACCTGAACTTCGTGGGAATAAGTATGATGAGTTTCGATTAATAAATTTGGATTAAATGATTTTTTTAATTTTATATCATAAGGCCCTCTTGGATCTCCGTCATTATGATTGTGCCATTTACTTGTTATACCATCATATCTTTTTCTGGTATCAACTCTAAACTCCATCTCACTTCCGCAGGCACCACCGTCATACTGTATTTCTGTATATAATTCAGTAACATAGGTCATATATTGTGCAGGAGGATCAGTCGGGAATCCAATAGGTGCAGCATTGCTAAATTGTAAATTTTGTACTCGCTGACTTTCTAAATATTTACCATATTTCTCGCTGGCCAGAACTGCAACCACAGGAATTTCCGGAATTTCATCCGGGGCAATAAAAATCACATCACCATTTTTATCATAGGCTTTTATCATATTTTCTCTGTCGCTTGTACAAGAACTGGCAGCTGCTACAAGTACTTCTTGTTTTCCATTCCAATTATTATAATGTTCTCTATAAGGCATTAATACATCAAACAATCCAAACTCTAAATTTGTTAACTTATTAAGTAAACTCGGATTTTTCTTTTTCAATCGCTTAATGAATTTCTTTAAGAACTTATTACCAGGATCTTTTTTGTTAAATGAATGCTTTAATAAAGAAGAAAGTTCAAGGATGTTTTCTTTTGTCGGAGATGTTTCCATAGCTTTCTTCAAAAGTTTTCTTGATTTCTTGTCACCTAAAATCAATGCAAAAGTTTTTGCTATTTCATTAACATCTTCCA
>JBGRQB010000137.1:0-11873 GCA_041725875.1 Rhodothermaceae bacterium | reverse complement strand
GCAAAAAATCCCAAGACGGAAAGAATAGGAATTTCATCAATAATATTAGGAATAATTTCAGGCTCAAGTTCAATATTTTTTAATTCGGAAGATCTTATAATCAGATCACCTGATATTTCGCCATTTTCGGTTTTCTGATTTTTAACTTCAACATCTGCCCCCATACGTTTTACGACTTTCACAATTCCGTCGCGCGTATCATTAAGCAATACATTTTTAAGTTCAATTTGCGAATCTTCTGCTAGTAACGCCAGAACTATAAAAAACGCGGCAGTTGAAACATCGGAGGGAACATTATAAACAGCAGCAGAAGGGTAATTCTTTTTTGATATTTTTATTTCTCTGCTGTTTTCCTGTTCAGTTACTTCCAGTCCGAGCAAATTCTCCGTATGGTTTCTGGTTCTTTTTTCTTCAACAACAATTGTTTCATTTTCAAGATGCAAACCTGCCAAAAGAACCGCACTCTTTACCTGCGCACTTGATACAGGCAATTTATACTTTATTGCTTTAATATCTTCGGATGGTTTTATTGTCATCGGAAGTGTCTGATTTTCATTTGTTTCAAACACCGCACCCATTTCAGTAAGAGGATCAATCACCCTTTTCATTGGTCGTTTGGAAAGGGATTCATCACCAACTATGGTGCTTTCGAAATTTTGAACCGCAAGTATTCCGCTCATCAAACGGGAAGTTGTACCGGAATTTCCTGCATCAAGCAGTTCTGAAGGTTTTTGCAGTCCGCCAAATCCGCATCCCTGAACAGTAATAACTTCATCTGTTTTATTTATGGTTACACCAAGTTTACGGAAAATATCGATTGTGGAATTTACATCTGCGGAATCGAGACAATTATAAATTTTGGATTCCCCTTTTGCAAGGGCGGAAAACATAACGGAGCGATGGGAAACAGATTTATCTCCCGGCAGTGTTAAGGTACCTTTAACACTGTTAAGTTTTTCTATTTTTTGAATCATCTTTCACACCAGTCATCAATTGTTTTTTCAATTTGTTCTTCTGATAACTCGCTCTCGTCGTACATTCCTTTATTTTTTCTCTGTCGCATAGCCTCATAAAGTGTAACAGCTGCTGCAACAGAAACGTTCAGACTCTGAATCATTCCCATCATAGGAATATAATAAGTTGCATCGCTGAGTTCGGCAGCCCGTTCGGAAGCTCCTCTGTTTTCGTTCCCCATAACAATTGCAACTTTTTCTGTAAAATCTATTTCGTGAAGAGGAATTGCTTTTTCATCAAGCATACTTGTGTAAATTTTGAATCCTTTGGCTTTAAGCTTGCCGAAACATTCATCTACATTTGTATAGCGTTCTTTATCTACCCATTTAACTGCTGAAGAAGATGTTATTCTGCTCACTTTAGGAAAATCTTCCACGTGATAAAGCAGGGAAACATCAGGTACACCAACAGCATCGCAAGATCTGAAAATGGCACTCACATTATGCGGATCGTGAATATTTTCAAGAACCAGATGGAGTGACTGCTGCCGTGATTTAATTGTTCTTGTAATTTTTTCCAGTCTTTTTTCAGTAGTAAATTGTCGCAACTTATCTCTTCTCAAACACTAATTTGTAAATTTCACTTCCTTCACGTTTATATGCTTTATCGACTTTAATTTCCTCATCAACGGGGATATTAAGGTAAAACCGGACCAACTCAAGAGATTTTTCAATTACCTCCTCTTCTTTGTGAGCCCAGCTTTCACATCCGGCCAGTGAAGGAATTTCTGCATCATAGCCTTCGTCGGTTTTCGTAATTACCAGATCAATTACCACTAGTAGCCGCTTCCTCCGCCTGAATTGTCACCGGCGATAATTTTTACCGAAGCACTTGCCCCGATTCTGTCAGCACCGCTGGCAATCATTGTTTCAGCATCTTCGTGAGTTCTGATTCCGCCTGATGCTTTAACACCAACAGAACTTCCCACAACATATTTCATAAGTGCAACATCACCTGCTGTTGCTCCGCCTTTGCTGAAACCGGTTGAAGTTTTTACAAAATCGGCTTTAGCCGCACGACAAATAACACATGCTTTAATTTTTTCTTCGTCAGTTAAAAGCGCAGTTTCAAGGATTACTTTACAAACAGCGTTTTTCTTTTTAGCTGCAAGTACAACCTTATTTACATCGTTAAATACAAAATCAAAATCACCATCTTTAAGTTTACCAACATTGATAACCATATCAATTTCAGTTGCACCGTTTCTGATAGCTTCTTCAGCTTCAAATCTTTTTGTCTCTGTTGTAGTGGCTCCCAGAGGAAAACCTATAACCGTACAAACTTTTACATCGGTTCCTCTTAACAGCTCGGCACAAAGTTTAACGTGTACCGGATTAACGCACACAGACGCAAAGTGATGAGTTTTGGCTTCCATACAAAGCGTTCTAACTTCATCAGTAGTTACTTCCGGTTTTAACAAAGTATGATCAATTACTCTTGCCATAGCTTTATCCTGAATCTGAGATCCAACGCCCATTCCGGCAGAAACTCTTTCGGCACCGTTATCAATTATTTTTTTAACGGTTTCCGGCTGATCAATAACATTTCGTTCCCAGCCTGCGCAAGTGTTTTTTTCAGAATAAAAATCGAGTATTGACTTTTCTCTGTAAACTTCTTTAACAACTTTATCAATCATTGATGTATTCATTAGTTTACCTTTTCAAGTTTTAAATATGCTTTGTATGTATTTTGTAATAACATTGCTATTGTCATTGGTCCGCACCCGCCTGGTACAGGTGTAATGTGTGATGCTTTTTCTGAAACAGAATCAAAATCTACATCTCCTACAATTTTATATCCTTTTGGTGAATCAGGAGCATCAATACTGTTGATACCTACATCCAGAACAGCCACACCCTCTTTTACCATATCAGCTTTAATAAAATTCGGAATTCCCACTGCTGCAATTAAAATATCAGCATCTTTTGTGTAGCGTGTTAAATCTTTTGCTGCTGAGTGACAAATAGTTACAATTGCGTTTGCCCCTTCTGCTTTCTGCACAAGAAGATTTGCAACCGGTTTGCCGACAATATTACTTCTGCCAACAACCACAACGTGTTTTCCGGCTGTTTCTATTTCGTAACGCTTAATTAACTCAACAACCCCGTAAGGTGTGCAGGGAATATATGTATCTCTTCCTATTAACAAATTACCAATATTAACAGGATGAAATCCGTCAACATCCTTTGCAGGATCGATTGCCATAATAACTTTCTCTTCATCTATATGTTTTGGAAGAGGAAGCTGGATTAGAATACCGTGAAATTCTTCCGATTTATTATATTTTTCAATTACTTCCAATAAACCGGCTTCGCTGATATCTTCAGGTAATTCTTCAATATGGGATTTCATTCCTATTTTCTGACAAGTTTTATGCTTTGAGTTTACATAAACCTTAGATGCAGGATTTTCTCCTACAATTATTGTAACCTGTCCCGGAATTTTCTTTCCCTGTTTATTCAGATCATCTATTTTTTGTGCCAGATCTTCTTTTATATCAGTAGATGTTTTCTTACCATCAATTAAAATCATTTTGTGCCTGTGTTAAAATTTTCAATCAATAAATATACAATTTATTTTTCTATAGTTTAAAGACCCAAACGCCTTTGGTTATTCAGATCCCCTGTCAAACTCAGGGACTAATATCCTTTCGATGTAAGTTGTTTTACCAGTTGCAGTATCAATTTTTGCAAAAACTCCGCATAAATGACAAGCATCTTTTGCCGTCTGGTACTTTTGTGGAGTCTGAAACAAAAATCTGTTTATGGCTGCATCGGTTTTCATTCCTATAACAGATTCATACGGTCCTGTCATACCTGCATCAGTGATAAAACCGGTTCCTTTTGGAAAAATTCTTTCATCTGCAGTCTGGATATGAGTATGAGTCCCGACCAGCATACTGATCTGCCCGTCAAGAAAATTAGTCAGAGCAATTTTCTCGGCAGTTGCTTCTGCGTGAAAATCGATAAAAATCATTTTTGTCTGATCTTTAATCTTCTTCACTGCCCATTCTGCTGATCTGAAAGGACAATCTATTGTCGGCATAAACGCTCTTCCCTGCAGATTCATTACAGCAACTTTTCCTTTGTTGGTTTCTGCAATGTAATAGCCGTTTCCGTATGTTCCTTTTGGGTAGTTTAACGGACGAAGAGATCTTGGTTCTTTTTTAAGATATTCCTGCGAACCATGTTTATCCCAGGTATGGTTACCACCTGTTATCACGTGTACACCCATTTCAAAAAGAGCTTTTCCTTCCTTTTCGGTACATCCTTTACCATCGGCAGAATTTTCACCATTGGCAATTACCAGATCGGCTCTATATTTATTTATCAATCCGGGAAGCCACATACGTGCCATATCCATTCCCGGAGTACCAACAATATCACCTATAAATAATAAATTAAGATTCATAAATCTCCAAAAATTTGAATGGTAAATATATTGATTTTAGAGCGAAAATGAAATCAAATTACTGGCTCAAATAATGTACAAATACCCCTAAATCAAATTATTTTTAAGTTTTTTTTTACTGGCTTGTTATTAGCTTAGATCTTTTTTGTTTTCAGGAGATGATTTTTATCAGGATTTTTTTAATTTATACAGCGCTCTCAAACCGTTTAACCGAAAAGCAGTTGAACAATTTGAAAGCAATTATATGTAATAACTACAATGAAATTCAATTATCTTTTAATTAAATCAATACTGAATAATTTTCACATCACTTCTGATAGGGAGAGGTTTAATGTATCGGAAACAATAAATGATTTTTAATAAGGGAAAGTACAAATATAAGTGATTATTTTAATTATACCTGAAATTGACAGGGGGAAATATAAACTTGTAATAAATTCTATCGGTTATGAAAAATTTTGATCTGAACTTTAAGGGAAATTTCTCTTAAAGTTCAGACAATAAAATTAGTATAACGCTTTTATGGTGCTCTTAAAATAAAGGCAATTTGTTCTGCTTAAATATTTCATATGCATCTTTTACCGTCATATCACCAGCACCTGTGTAAATTTTTATATCAGAATCCTTAATCAGGGCATCAGCTTTTTCTCCCGGACCGTTACCTGTTATCACGATATCAGGTTTAATTTCAAGTACAGTTTTTACAGTCTGCAAACCGGCTCCGTGTGCAGCTTGCTGGTTTATTGAATTATCAAAATACCTGAGAGAGTTATCGTTTTCTTCCAAAAGAAGAAACCCGGTAGTTCTGCCAAATCTGGCATCAATTAAAGAATCCCAGGTACTGCCGTTTGTTGTAAACAAAATTTTCATCTTAACATTCCTCTATTTTTTGTTTTATTAATTCCCAAATTTTTTCTACTTCTGTTTTTAATTCTTCTGAAAATTCGATAATTGTTTTCCCGTCGGATATTGCCATCGGGAAAATTTCAGAATACTTAATTTCACCGACTAAATTTATATTTTTAGCATCCAGAAAATCTTTAATTTTTCTTGTATTATCAGAATTCAGATCAGATTTGTTGATTATACAAATTGCAGGAATCTTGAATTTTTCAATAACTTCGGATATTCTGCGTAAATCGTGAATGCCTGATACTGTAGGTTCTGTAACCAGTAACACTAAATTTGCCCCGGCTATTGAGGAAATAACGGGACAGCCGATTCCGGGTGAACCATCTACAATTATTAATTGCTCATCCTCAACTTTGGCAAAAACTCTTGCTCTGTTTTTAACTTCTGCAACTAACCTGCCTGAATTTTCCGCTCCGGTATTCAATTTTCCGTAAACGAATTTATTTCCGAAACGGGATACTGAAGAAATTATTTTTCCTGTGTGGTTTTTTTGCAGTTTGATTGAATTTGACGGACAAATCTCAAAACAGTAACCACACCCTTCACAATTGATTTCATCAACTTTCAACTGTTTATTTGTTTTTGATATTGCATCAAATTTGCATATTTCAATACATTTCATACACAAATTGCACTTTTCCTGATCGATATCAGCATAATATCCGCTGTAAAAATTTTCTGTCTTTTTTACTTGCGGATCGAGCAGTATGTGCATATCAGCTGCATCAACATCACAATCTGCAACAGTAACTTTTTCACCTCCCAGGCTGGAAAATGCAGATGCAAAAGAAGTTTTTCCGGTTCCGCCTTTACCAGATATGATAACCAGTTCTTTCATAATTTTTCCTCCGGGAAAGCCTGAACTATTTTATGCAGCTCTGAATTAACTTCGGGTAAATCATATATCAACTCTCCCCGGGAATATTTCTTTGCAATATTTATGCTGTGAGGAATTCTGGAAATAATATCGATCGATTCATTCCGGCAATACTTTTCTATTTTTTCATCTCCTATGCCATACTTATTAATCACCACGGCAAAAGGTTTTTGTAAATCTCTTACAGTTTCAACAGCCAGTTTAAGATCATATAATCCGAAAGCAGTTGGTTCAGAAACAAGTATTACGAAATCGGAATTTTTAGTTACTTCCACCATCGAACAGGAAGTTCCCGGAGGAGCATCGAAAATAGTGATTTTGTTTTTCGAAATTGATTTTACATATTCTATAGTTTGTTTTATTTGCGGAGTGGGCATTTCCTGTCCCGTATCCAGTCGGCCTTCAACAAAATTAAATCTGCCCTCCTTATGATGGTTTATCTCACCTATACGTATTTTTTTCATTTTAAGGGCATCTGACACACATAAATCGGAACATAAAAAACAACTGTGGCACATTTCAGGAAAAATTATAATTGAATTTGATATCTTAAGTATAGAATTGAATCTACATCTGTCCTGACATCTTTCACATAAAGAACACAAGTCTTCGTTCCATTCCGGAACACTTTTGTGTGTAGAAAAATTCTGAATCTTGGTCAGGTTTAAAAATAAATTAGAATTTGGTTCTTCAACGTCAAGATCGGCAAGAGTAACTTCAAAATGTTTAACATCTGTCAAAAACTTTGCGAGGTTCACTGAAAGTGTTGTTTTTCCGGTTCCGCCTTTACCACTGGCAATAGAAACTATCATATCCCGTCTCTCTGAATTCTTCTATTTTCCATTTTGCCCGGGATTAGTATCAACTGTATTTATATCCTGTCTTCTGCAAAATCTGTTTTTCAGTTTTTTCCCTGAATTTTTCTTTATTTTTTCCTTTTGGGAAATTTGACGATCCGTTGTTCTATTTCTTGCACAACATCCTCTGCCTGCCTGTCCGTTTGGACCAGTTCCGTCACCAAATGGCATAATTACCTCCTGTTTATTTTGTGAAGCAAAACAGCTCAACTTCCTTTTATGAATTTTATTGAGTCAATATTATAAGTACTTTCACAATTATGAACATATGTTCAAAACAAACATAATGAACATATGTTCATTATGCAAGAAAAACTTCTTCGAATAACAAGTTTGCTCACAACACTTTCTATAGCCCAGATCCACTCCAGACCCGGTGTAACTCCGTTCTAACTGGCCTCTAAGTGGCCTTTAAAGAGGAATCAGAGTCGATTTAACTGAATGGAAAATCACAATCTGACACAAATTTTGACTTGTTAAAATGCGACGACTACCACGTTTATTTATTGCCAGACATTTTGAATTGGTTATCCATTGTAAATTGTTTCTCCTTTTTCTATTTTTTTGATATGCAAAATCTGGAATTAGTTGACATACCATTAAAAGATGCTGAGTTTTCCGTGCTCGATTTTGAAACAACAGGCACTTCCGCAAAAACAGGCAGAGCAATAGAGATCGGACTGGTACGGGTAAAAAAGCTAAAAGTGGTTGATACATTCAGCACTTTTATAAATCCCGAGATGTATGTTCCCTATCATATAACCAGATTGACCGGAATAACAAACGCTAATGTATCGCAAGCTCCTCTTTTTGATCAAATTGAACCGGAAGTTTCAAAATTTTTGGAAGGAACAATTCTGGTAGCTCATAATCTTCCTTTTGACCGCTCTTTTCTGAATTGCGAATATGAGCGTCTGGATTTGCAAGCTCCTCAAATTGAAGGAATCTGTACATTAAAAATGGCAAGAAGACTTTTCCCCGAGTTGCCGAGCAAATCATTGGGAGCTGTAACAAAATATTTGCGTGTCAGACACAAAGATGTTCACCGCGCGCTTGGAGATGCAACTGTTACTGCCAAAATATTTATAAAAATGTTGAAAAAATTGCAGGAAGAGCAAGATGTTGAAACTCTTGCAGATGTAATCAATTTTCAAAGCACTCCGAAAAGAAACAGCTACCGAATCATAAAAAAGAAACTGAGCGAAGATTTGAGCGCGGTTCCCAAAGCACCCGGAGTTTATTTCTTCAAAAACACAAAAGATAAAGTTTTTTATATCGGGAAAGCGAAATCGCTGAAAAAAAGAGTCAGCAACTATTTCTCAAATACAGCTATTACCAAAGCAAAAAAAATTGTGGATGCTTCTTCGCGTCTGGGCTTTAAAGTTACAAATTCGGAGTTGACTGCATTAATTACGGAAGCGGAACTGATTAAGGTTCATAACCCGACTTACAACCGGATGTTAAAAAAATATGGACAAACCTATTTTGTAAAAATAGATAAATCAAATGATTATCCGGTTCTGAAATCAACAACCAAATTTGATTTTGACGATAACGATTATTTTGGTCCATATATAAAAAGAGACATTCCCCAATATCTTATTGATATTGCAAGCAAAACCTATCAGTTGAGAGAATGTAAGGAAAAAGATTTTAAGAAAAAGCGAGTCTGTTATTTACACGATATTGAACGTTGTCTGGCTCCCTGCATAAATGAAATTCCAGAAGATTATCAGGATGAACTTGACTGTGTATATCAATTTTTAGGCGGACAAAATCAGGCAGCGGTTAATCGTCTGCTCAATAAAATGAAAGAACTTTCAGAAAACCAGAAATATGAAGAAGCTGCTGAAATAAGAGACACGGTTCAGAGGATACTGAAACAACTTGATAAATCTGCAATATTGGCCGAGCCGATCAATCGCGCAAATGTGCTGATTGAAATAAAAGGCTATGAAAAAAAAGATTACATACTGATGCTTCAGGGGAAAGTTTTTATCAAAAATGATCCAAGTCAGGAAAAAGATTACTTTGACGAAGCGCTTGAAGATTATTTTAACGGAACAATATCTTTATATGAGCAGCTCGAGGAACGTGATCTGGAAAGAACCAAAATTGCATTGAGCTGGCTTGCAAAAAACCGCAACAAAATAGAAATTTTCCCACTGGATAAATACACCTCAATATCTGAATTGGAGTTAAGAAATTTTAACTCATAATTTAATTTTTATTTTCATACAAAACTGTTGCTTGTAATCCTTCAGATTTGTAATTTGAAAAGCGTTAATCCCCGATACAAATACTTAACCTCTGAGGAAAATATGAAAATATTTTGGGCTCTTGTTATCTCTTTTTTAATTACCTCCTGTTCAACCGGTAAAACCGATCCTCCGGTACAGAAAAAATCTGTTAAAACCATTGCAATTGAAAAGCTTGGTAAAGACTTTAAAGTGGCTGAAAACCCTGATGGCAGTAGGCTATTGTTTTGGATCAAAAAAGCTGATATGTCTACAAACGACAAAATTATGAAACTCCATTTCTTAGTTTTTGACATCAAAAAACAGCAGCTTATTCTTGAGAAAAAACTTGATAATTCAAGTGTCTATTGGGAAGATAATTATAAACTGAAAATTTTTTCCACCCCTGAAATGTTAACAACAAATGAAAAATCGAATGAAGAACTAAGGGTAAGGTATATAGATATCCGTAATAGTCTTAGTAACATATTGCCTCGCAAAAATAAATAAGGAGATTTTATGAAAAAATCTTTACTAGTAACTCTGTCTTCAGCAGTGGTTATTTCGGGAGTAATGTTCTTCAATAACAACACTGAAGATGCGACAACCAACCAATCAAAAATCAAAAAAACAGAAACAGCAAAAGTATTTTCTGAGCGTAAAAAGAAAATGAAAGGGTTGATGCCTTTTGACAAACCTGATATGTTTGAAAAGTTTCATGCTCAGATAAGAACTAAAAAGGGTCAGAGTGAATCTGATTATGAATTAAACTATACTTTTAACGAGTATGAAAAAGCAGTAAGAGCTGTCGGTTTATCAAAAAGAAACGATAACATTGTCTGGAAAGAAAGAGGTCCGGGTAATGTTAGTGGTCGTACAAGAGGTATTATAGTTGATGTTTCAGACAAAACTAACAATACCTGGTATGCAGGTTCTGCAGGCGGCGGTATTTGGAAAACTGTTAATGCCGGTGTTAGCTGGACAGAAAAAACTTTCAAAAATCTTAATCTTGCAACTACTTCGCTAGTTCAGGCAAAATCAAATCCATATATTATGTACGCAGGTACAGGTGAAGGTTTTGGCGGCGGCGGAGCCATAAAAGGTAACGGTATCTTTAAATCTGTTGACCGCGGCGAAACCTGGTTCCAACTTGAATCAACTGCCGGAAATATAGATTTTGGTTATGTTAACAGACTTATTGTAGATCCTTCAAATGATAAAATTATTATAGCATCTACAAATACTGCAATTATGAAATCTTATGATGGCGGTAACAGCTGGAAAAAAGTATATGATGCAGGTGACAAAGTTCAGCAGATAATTACAGATCCTACTTCATTTAGTATTCAGTATGCTACTGAAAAAAGTGCGGGTGTACTTAAATCTGTAGATGCAGGTGAAACCTGGACACTTTCAACAAGTGGTATTGAAACTAAAAAAAGAATTGAAATCGGAATCTCACCCAGCAATCCAAAAATATTGTATGCTTCAGTTGAAGCAGGCAGCGAATCACATCTTTATCGCACATCTGATGCAGCTGCAAGCTGGACAAGAATTAATTATACTAACACTACAGACCCTAAATGGCTAAAATCTCAGGGCTGGTATGATAATACTGTAGCAGTTAATCCGTTTGACGAAAACATAGTTTATCTTGGCGGTGTTGATACTTGGAGAGCAGACGTTTCATCTGATATTACTTCTGAAAACAGAATTAAAGATGTTCTAAAAGAAAATACAGATGCAATATTTAAATTTGTAAACTGGGGCGGTCCTGCTGCAGGCGGCGGTTTAGGAAAAGGCTCAGATTTTTATGATGCAAGCTGGTACAAAGATGTAGTAGATGTACAGCCTGAAGATTTTGTTTCAGTTGAATTAAGATTCGGAAATGGTCTTACTCAGAAAGCTTACCGCTTTGAAAGAAACAGCACTTCTGGTCAGTACGAATATAAAGATTATATTGAAGTTCCTTTCCAGGTTTGGGATATCGTTAACAACAAACAGCTTTCCCTTTCATTCCGTGACTGGGCTAAAAATGGTGAGTTTGATTTAATCCCTTATGATAAAAATAATCTTACAAGAGAATATTTATCAGTAAATGCAGTTGAATATTCTGAATCAGCTGATGCCAATCTTGCAAAAGATGACGGTTTCCTTTATAAGAATATTTACTCAATGTGGCTATATGCAGCTACTGAATCAAGCTGGAATCCTTCAGCATTACCAAGTGCAAAGTTAACAGTTGATTATGGTAAAGTTGAATCAGGAAAAGCATTCTTTACAAGATTAACAGACTGGTGGAGAGATGTAAAACATCCTCAATATACTCACGCAGATCACCACAACTTTACAATAGTAGTTACAGGTGATACTACTTTCAGATTTATTGACGGTAATGACGGTGGTGTTGCTTATTCTGATGATAAAGGTGCAAACTGGATACAGCCGACAAACGGCTTTAACTCAACGCAGTTTTACGGTGCTGACAAACATCCTACAAAAGATGAATATGTTGGCGGAACTCAGGATAATGGTTCTTTCAAATCAACAATTGGCGAAGATGCA
>JBGRQB010000136.1:0-12029 GCA_041725875.1 Rhodothermaceae bacterium | reverse complement strand
TCTGGATGCGCTCGAAGATCTTGAGGATTTAGATGAATTAAAAGAGCTAGAAAGTTTAAGCGCGTTAAAATCACTTGAAAGTCTGAGTGAACTTAAAAGCTTAAAAAAGCTTAACAGCAAAAAATTCCATAAAGCAATGCATAAACTGGAAATCAAACTTGCAAACCTTGATATCCATTTGGATGGATTAAGTGAAAAACTTGAAAGACTTGGAGAAAGAATTGCAAAAGCAAAAGAAGAAATGGTAAGAGATGGTTTAATTGATAATTCTGATGAAAGTATTTCAATTAATTTTAGAAACGGATATTTATATATAGATGGTGAAAAGCAGAGCAAAAAAATCTCGAGAAAATACAAAAAGATTTTTGATAAACTGGAAGATGATTTTGACGATTAGTCTTTTCAATTCAGATAAAATTTGAAATTCAAAAATCCAGGTAATTTTAATTGCCCGGATTTTTTATTATACAGATTTATATAATTGGTAAAAAATTTATACTTTTATTTCTTGAAATGGCAAATTAATTTAATCAGATGTGAATAAATTTGCATATTATGTGTATCATATTTGAGATAAAAATTATATGAAACAATAATTAGCAAATTAACGTCCAATCGATACAAAAATTATTTTCTTATTAAATAAAGTGAGGAAAGCATGAGTAATTTTTTAAAGGTAAAAGAATACCTTCTTGATCTTGAATATAACATTATAGCTCAGGATGAGGCAGAAGAATTAGTTATTATTGAAAAACCGGAAACAGGAATTTTTAATATGGTTGTAGATTGTGAAGATCCCATATTAATTATTGAACAGCATATATTTGATATAAAAGAAGAAAATCCTGAAATATTCCAGCAACTTCTTCAGAAGAACCGTGAAATTATTCATGGTGCATTTGTTTTAGACGAAACTGGTAAGAAAGTTTTATTCAGAGATACGCTTCAGTTAGAAAATTTAGATAAAAATGAAATTGAAGGATCATTAAATTCACTTTCTCTGCTTTTAAGTGAATATTCGTTTGAAATTTTATCATTTGCCAGACAAACAAATTAATTGCGAAACTAAGTTAGAGGAAAATAAAATGAATTTATTCTCAAGATTGTTTAAAATGGGTCAGGCAGAAGCTCATTCTTTAGCGGATAAACTGGAAGACCCTATAAAATTGACCGAACAAGGTATCAGAGATCTTAAAAAAGATTTGGATGAAAGTCTTAAGGCTTTTGCAGAAGTAAAAGCAATGGTAATTAGATCAAAAAAAGAAACAACTGATTATAAAGCAAAAGCTGCTAATTATGAGCAAAAAGCTATGCTTATTCTACAGAAAGCTCAAAATGGCGGTATTGATGCTGCTGAAGCAGACAGGCTGGCAAGTGAAGCTCTTATTAAAAAAGAAGAGTATGTAAACCAAGCTGCAACCTCAGAAACAAACCTTCGAAAATTTGAAGAAAATGTTTCTCATTTAGATCAAAACATTAAGAAATTGAGATCTACAATAAGTAAGTATGAAAATGAACTAAAAACCCTTAAAGCGAGAGCCAAAGTAAGTACTGCAACCAAAAAACTGAATAAGCAGATGGCACAGATTGACAGTGGCGGTACAATTGCAATGCTTGAAAAAATGAAAGAAAAAGTAGATCAGGATGAGGCTCTTGCCGAAGCTTACGGTGATATCAGTATGGCTGAAAAATCGATTGACAGTGAAATTGATGCTGTTTTGGCAGATGAACCTCAGGCAAAAGCATCCAGCGCTTTGGAAGCACTTAAAGCTAAAATGAATACTGATAAATAAATTTTAATAATTAATGGCAAACATGGTATTTTTGTACCGTGTTTGTTATTATTTTAGGTTCAAAATTTAATAATTGACAGGTTAATATGGGCTTATTTGATTTTTTAAAAAAGAAAGATGAAACCCCTTCTTATGATCCGACTAATCTAAAAATTACCGATTTGAATAAAGGCTTTGTATTTGAATATGATTTACAGAACTGGTTAGTTGAAGAAGCCTATGAGTACGATTGGGGTGATAATTGTTATTCAAGAGAATTTAAAATCAGTGATGGTTCAAAAAAACTCTTTCTCAGTGTAGAAGATGATGACGAACTTTTTTTAAGCATTTCCCAAAAAATTAAAATCAGATCAATTGATGCAAACTTACCGGAGATAATTGATAAAGATGAGAGACCTCCTGGAAAAATTGAATATAACGGCATTGAGTTTTTTCTGGATCAAGAATCAGCCGGGTATTTCAAAAACCTGAATGATGCAGATTCTGAAGGTGAACAGGTTGTTACATGGGAGTATTATGATGAAGAGGAAAAATATGTTTTGAGTCTGGAACAATGGGGTGAGTTTGATTTTGAAGCTTCATTTGGAAAAGTAATTAATGAGATTGAAATTTCAGGAATTCTTCCTGGTGAAAATAATAATTAATCAGAGATTAAAATGAAAAAAGCAATATCTGCACTAATTTTATTATTATTAGTCGGGTGCGGAGGTAAATCCTTTACTAAAAACCCGATAGATGTTTTAGTTAAAAATATGTCCAATTTGGAAAGCTTTTCAATTATTCTGTATGATATGGAAGAAAAAGGAATGTTTTTCAAGAACTATTATCATCAGTACAAAGTTATAAAAGAAGTTAACGGTGAAATAAAATCGGAGACTACCGACTGGCTTGAAGTAAGTAAATCGTATTTCTTTTCAAATGAAAATAATATGGGAATGGAGCTGGTATCAAAAGTTAAAGGTGGTAAACTTAACAAAATTGCAAGCCCTCCCGGTTACTCAGGTTATGTCGGAAACTCCAGATACGGGGAATGGAGAAGTTCAGGCGGAAACTCATTTTGGGTATTTTATGGCCAATATGCAATGCTTAGCCATCTGTTAAATATGAACTCATATCCGGTGTACAGAACCGGCTGGAATGATTACGACAGAAATTACAGAAGTAACAGACCTTATTACGGAAAAACAAATAAGGATGGAAGCAGAGCTTATGGCAGTCGAAGTACTTTTGCAAAAAAGACTAATCCAAACTCAAGGTGGAATACAAAATTTAATAAAGTAAAAAGATCTTCATCAAGATATAACAGCAGATCCGGAAGCAGGTCCCGTTCTCGTGGATTTGGTAAATAACAATTTTCTAATTAAAAAAAGTAAAAAATTATGATTTCAACATTTGATGATATTTTAGCTGCACTTGTTTATTTGGTAAGTTGCTTTGTTATATTTTTGATTGGAAAGTATGTTTATCAAATATTTCACAAATCAATAAATGTAAAGGATGAACTGGTAGAGAAAGATAACTTTGCATTTGCAGTTGCTCATACCGGTTATTTTATCGGACTCCTGTTTTCAATTGGCAGTGCAATTATTGGTCCTTCAATGGGTTTACAGCAAGATTTAACTGACATTTTTTCATACGGAATTATGGCAATTATTCTTTTGAATCTGTCAGTTATTATTAATGATAAACTGATTCTTAGAAAATTTTCTGTTAGAAAAGAAATTTGTGAAGACAGAAATGCTGGTACCGGTGTTATTGAAGGTGCCAGTGCAATTGCAACAGGTTTAATAATTTTAGGGTCTTTATCAGGAGAAGGTTCAATATTAACAGCCTTAATTTTCTGGGTTGTCGGTCAGTTACTTTTAGTTTTAGTCTCTTTTGTATATAATTTTATAACACCTTATGATATTCACGAAGAAATTGAAAAAGACAATGTTGCTGCTGGTGTTGGTTTTGCAGGAGCAATTGTTGCATTTGGTATCCTAATATGGTTTGCACTTGCGCATGATTTTCTTGGCTGGACAGAAAGTATGATAACAATTGGGATAGATGTTCTTATTGGAATTGTTTTACTTCCTGTAGTTCGTTTTATTACAGATAAAATTTTACTTCCGGGTCAAAAATTAACAGATGAAATTGTTAATCAGGAAAAACCTAATGTGGGAGTTGCTCTGATTGAAGCGTTCGCATATATAGGCGGAGCAGTGTTAATTACCTGGTGTTTGTAATAGATTAATTTTTTTTAGTTGTCCGGTTTTAATTAATCGGGCAACTTTTTCATTTTAAAATTATACGGATTAACTTTTGAAAATAGATTCAAAAATACTCAAAATAGCAATATTTGCAACCGGACTATCAGGAATTGTAGCAGAATATATTCTTTCAACTCTTGCTACCTATTTTTTAGGTAATTCAGTTTTTCAATGGACAATGATAATCTCTATTATGATGTTTTCAATGGGGTTTGGCAGCAGACTGAGTAAATTTTTTTCGGAACGGCTGTTGATAAAATTTATAGCTATTGAATTTGTATTATCTATTCTTGTTTCTTTTTCTCCTTTGCTTACCTATACAATTTCCGCATACACTAACTTGACGGGTATAATTATATACACACTGTGTATTTCAATAGGATTGCTGATTGGCATGGAAATTCCTCTTGTTATCAGAATTAATGATGAACTGGAAGAATTAAGATTGAATGTATCTTCAGTTATTGAAAAAGATTATTATGGTAGTTTATTAGGCGGAGTCTTTTTTGCCTTTGTTGGTTTACCTTACCTCGGACTCACTTACACTCCGTTTGTCTTAGGGGCAGTAAATTTTTTAGTGGCAATACTTTTGGTGAAAAATGTTTTTCAACACTTTGATGTAAAAATAAAACGTAAATTGGTTATTTATGGATCATCAGTAAGTTTGCTAATAGCATTAGGAATTGTTTTTGCGCAACCGATTATACTGCACGGAGAGCAGGTAAGGTACAAGGATAAAATAATATTTGAAAAGCAGAGTAAGTATCAAAAAATTGTTTTAACGCAGTGGAAAGATCACAACTGGCTCTACATAAACGGAAATCAACAGCTATCAACTCTGGATGAATTTATGTACCACGAACCATTGATTCACCCTGTTATGAGATTATCAAAAACACCTTATAATGTTTTGGTGTTGGGAGGAGGAGATGGTTGTGCTGTAAGAGAAATTTTAAAGCATAAAGAAGTTAAAAAAATTACACTTGTGGATTTAGATCCGGTAATGCTGGATATTGCACAAACCAATCCTGTTTTAACAAAGCTTAATAAAGAATCACTACATGATCCAAAGATGAATATTATTAATCAGGATGCATTTATTTTTGCAGAACAAACCAGAGATTTTTTTGATGTAATTATAATAGATTTACCAGATCCAAGGTCAATTGAACTGGGAAGATTATATTCTCTGGAGTTTTATAAATTATGTTCGCGTTTATTAAGGCCAAACGGATTTTTAATTACACAGGCCGGAAGCCCGTACTATGCAACAAAATCATTTGAATGTATTAATCTTACATTGCAAAAGGCCGGATATGAAACTGCAAAAATGCATAATCAGATTTTAACAATGGGAGAATGGGGATGGGTTCTGGCAGCCAAAAATTTTGAAAAAAACAAATTAACCGATTCTCTAAAAAAACTGAAGTTTGACGATTTGGATGTAAGATGGATCAATAATTAGGCAATGTCGTTACTTACATCATTCGGTAAAAATATATATGGAATTGACATTGAAGATGTTGAAATAAATACTATCCATTCACCGGTATTATATAGATATTATTTAAATGGAAATTGGGAAATTTACTAATAATTAAAGCTTATGAAAGTTAAAAAGAAAATTATTAACAGAAAAAGTCTGATAAAAACAATAGTTGTTTTAACAGTAATGATTGTATTAAATTCTTTACTGGTAAGCTTTGAAAAAACAAATCTCGACAGCGGGATTAATAACCTCTGGGATGCTTTTTGGTATATGTTTGTAACCCTAACAACTGTTGGGTATGGTGATTTGTATCCCCACACAATTGCAGGAAAAATCATTGGTTATATTTATGTTTTTTTGAGTCTCGGACTTTTAGGATATCTCATTGGTAAAGTAAGCTCACTTATTACGGAATACAGAGAAAAAAAGAAATTGGGTTATTACGGAGTTGATATGGAAAATCATTTAATAATTATAGGCTGGAACGATTTTAGTCATCAGGTTGCAGATCAGATAATAAAAACAGGTCACAATATTGTTTTTGTGACGAATAATAAAAATGATATAGATCTTATTAAAGATTTATATGGTGATAATGTTTTTTGTTTATTTGCAGATTATGAGAATCATGAAGCATTAAAAAAAGTAAATGTAAAGGATGCCAAAATGGTTTTTGTTAATTTTGAAGATGATACAAAAGCTTTGGTTTATATCCTAAATCTCAAAAAAATATATGCCGATAAAAAGTTTATTGTCTCATTAAATAATGCAAATCTCAGATCTACATTTAGCTCCGCAGGAGTTACTTACGTAATTTCCAAAGAAGATATAGCCTCAAAACTTGTGGCAAGTTATATTTTTGAACCTGAAGTTGCTGTTTTAACTGAAGATTTAATGACAACCTCGGTAACTGATACAGAATATGATATTATGCAGTATAAAGTTTTAGAATCAAATGATTTTTGTAATAAAAACGGACTAGAAACATTTTTGGAAATGAAGAAAAAGCATAATATTACGCTTTTAGGAGTTGCCAAAAATATTAATGGGGAATACAAAATTTTTAGAAATCCTGATGAAGAGATAATCATAAAAACAGGTGATTATTTAATTGTTATTGCAAAAGGAAGTTCTAAAAATGAACTGGAAAAAATATTTCAGGTGCAGGAAGGACATTAGGGATCAATTTAATAAAAACATCACTAGTTTTATGAGAATTACAATAGAAATTCGGATAATAAAGTATAATATTCACGATAAAAATTAATAAAGAAATAATGACTTATTTACAGCATTTATGAATAAAAATTTCTCCTAAAAAAGTGCAAAAATAGCGCAAAAATGCACTTTTTTATCAAAAAAAAGATTGACTTCCGATAGTTTTTTCTTATTTTGTTTATGTATAAAATCAAATAAAAATGACTTTCTGGAGGAGAAATGCCACACGAAAACAGACACACATACTTCAAGTTAGCAGCAGAAAACCAGAGAAAATGTGGCCTGGCACAACTCAGAAAAAACAAAATTTTCCGAAAAGATATGATTTATAACAAACCGGAAACGGAGCCTAAATTATCCGTTATGAAACAATTTGATTTGATCAATCATGACATTTCAACCACAAGAGATAAAATAAATTAAATTTTATTGCTTTCCGAGAAACTTGAACTTACCAGTCCTTAGGGAAATTACTATAAATTACAAAAAAAAAGCCTTCTGGCGAGGAAGGCTTTGTAGGGAGTAGTATGTCTAAAAACTCAATGAGTAAATTTTATGGTTTATTGATTATTCAATTTATAGGAGATCAAATTAATCAACTGCTTAAAAATAAGACAATATGTCTTAAAATCCAAATGAAAAATTATTTTTTTTAGATTTTGTCTTAATAAGATTTTTTTTCACAGAGGAAATAATAAAAAACCGGTTCAAATGACCGGTTTTATTTATTTGCTAAAGCTTTAAATGCGAGTGCGTACATCTGAATTTGTTTTAACATTGCTCCCAGACCATTTTTTCGGGTAGGGGAAAGGTGACCATCAATTCCAATTTTTGAAATAAAGTCTGGAGGAGTTGTAAGTATTTCATCAGGAGTGTGGTTGGAGTATACTTTAACTATCAATCCAATTAATCCTTTCACAATCATTGCGTCGCTGTCTGCGTGAATAATAAGTTTTCCGTCCTGAAGTTCGGCGTGAGTCCATACCTGCGACTGGCAACCGTCAAGTTTATTTTTATCAGTGCGTAATTCTTCAGGGAACTCAGGTAATTCGCGACCCATTTTTATAATCATCGCGTATCTTTCGTCCCAGTCAGAAACATCTGAAAACTTTTTTATCAGCTCTTCTTGTATTTCCTTAATCGTCATTCGTTCCTCTGCTATAAAAATTTATAAGTTACTCCAATCTGCAAAGCTTCTTTCATTTGAGTTTTAAGCGATTGGGCTTTTTCATACAACATAATAAATTCAAAATTTACATTTAACCAGGAGTTAACTTTGGCAACAATAATGTTGTCCCATCTAACATCCCATACATCTATATTTTCAAATCTGGTAAATAATCTTAATTTACCTTTCCAGTCAATATTTTCAGCAAGATTTAACTGAGCTTCGGTAACAGATTCCAAACCCGTTTCAAATTTGAAATCCTCAATTTTATCTTTTGTCTCATTATCATCTGAATATTGTCGGTAATCTTTAGTAAAAGTTTCTTTGAATGCCAGACCCAGACGTGTAGTAAAGTTTTCATGGCGATCGTAAGTAAACCCGATTGATTGTGTTATGTAGCCCGGATCAAAGAAATCTGAGATTTTCACTTCAGGTGTTACTTTGTAATTATAACCGGTGGAAATCTGGGTTCTTAACATATTTGATACATAAGGATCAACTCCCCAGCCTACATTTAAAGATAAAACCGATTCTAAAAATACTTCATTTGAAGTGGTTCTGAAATCGTTATCGCCAATTTGTGTGCGTCCATATTCACCTTTTAACTGGTTTTTGAAACGCCAGTTTTCTGATTTGTAATTAAGAGTAAAATTTCCCTTTAATGTCCAGGCAACTGAATTCTCACCACCCTTGGCCCAGTCTTTAAATGAAACCTGACTCATATTAATTCCTGCAACAAATGAAGGCATCCATCGGTGAAGAGTAGAATCCTGCTCTTGTGCATTAACAAAACAAAATGATAAAATCATTAGAAAGAAAGTAATTTTTTTCATTTCCGATCCCAAAAATTGTAATTAACCAGTGCAAATTTAATAATTTACAAACTTTGATTCATATTAAAATAAGACAAAAGGTAAAATTAATGAAGGTTAATTCGTATATTTCGGATTGTTATTCAAGTTTTAAGGTTGTTAAATGAACAAGTTTGATTTGGTTTCCAGTTATAAACCTTCCGGCGATCAGCCAGAGGCAATAAAAGAACTTACCGGCGGAATTTTAAATGGTGAAAAACATCAGGTCCTACTGGGAGTTACCGGTTCAGGTAAAACATTTACAATTTCCAATGTGATAAAAAATGTTAATAAACCAACTCTTGTAATTTCGCATAATAAAACTTTGGCTGCACAGCTTTACGCAGAGCTGAAAGCCTTCTTCCCGAATAACCCGGTTGAGTTTTTTATTTCCTATTATGATTACTATCAGCCCGAAGCTTATGTTGTAAAGAGTGATTTATATATTGAAAAAGATTTTTCCGTAAATGAGGAAATTGACCGGCTCAGATTAAAAGCCACAACCGCACTTGTTGAAGGAAGAAACGATGTAATTATTGTTGCTTCCGTAAGTTGTATTTATGGTATAGGTTCTCCGCACGAATATGCCCAGCAGATTATGTTTTTGAAACGAGGACAGGAAGTTGAAAGAAAAAAACTTCTGCGCAATCTGGTGGATATTTATTACACAAGAAATGATGCGGAATTCACTCGCGGAACATTTCGCGCAAGGGGAGACGTGATAGAAGTCATTCCCGCATATCAGTATGAAGAAGCTGTGCGCATTGAACTTTGGGGCGAAGAAATTGAACGGCTTTCAATTATAAATGCTCTTGACGGAAAAGTAATAAAAGAGGTTGATTCAATCCCGATTTATCCTGCGAAATATTTTGTTACAACTGAAAGTCAGGTGAACAACGGAGTAATTACAATAAAAGAAGAATTAAAAGAGCGTCTTGAAGAATTTTGGAAAGATGAAAAATATCTGGAAGCTCAGCGACTTGAACAACGTACAAATTATGATATAGAAATGATGAAGGAACTTGGCTATTGTTCCGGAATTGAAAATTATTCACGCCATATGGATGCGCGTCCTCCAGGCTCAAGACCACATTGTCTCTTTGATTATTTCCCTGAAGATTTTCTTCTGGTTATTGATGAATCACACGTAACTGTTTCGCAGATACGGGGAATGTATAATGGCGACAGAAGCAGAAAAATGACGTTGGTTGAACACGGTTTCAGGTTGCCTTCTGCACTTGATAACAGACCATTAAAATTTGAAGAATATGAAAAACTTACCAATCAGGTAATTTATGTTTCTGCTACTCCCGGAGATTACGAATTAATAAAAACCCACGGTGCTTTTGTTGAGCAGGTTATTCGTCCGACGGGCTTACTTGATCCGGAAATTCTTATTCGTCCGATAAAAGGACAGATAGATGACTTGATTGGTGAAATAAAAATGCGTCTGCCTAAAAATGAAAAAATACTTGTAACAACACTTACAAAAAAAATGGCAGAAGATTTAACAGATTATCTGGAACGACTCAATATAAAAGTAAGATACATTCACAGTGATGTTGATGCACTTGAACGTGTTGAAATTATTCGTGATTTAAGGATCGGGGAATTTGATGTTCTTGTGGGAGTTAATCTTTTGAGAGAGGGACTCGATTTACCTGAAGTATCTTTGGTTGCAATTCTTGATGCAGATAAAGAAGGTTTTCTGCGTAGTGAAAGATCATTGATGCAGACCTCTGGAAGAACTGCAAGAAATGCAAACGGTAAAGTCATTATGTATGCAGACAGAATCACCAAATCAATGAAAACAACAATTGATGAAACAGTAAGAAGAAGAAAACTTCAAACTGAATACAATGACGAAAACGGAATTACTCCAAAGACTGTGTTTAAGAGTCGCGAAGAAATTATGGCTTCAACATCAATTGCCGATGTTCGCGGAAAAGAGAAAGAACAGGAGATGGCATCATTTACAAAAGTTGCCGAACCGGTTATAAAATATATGACAAAAGAGCAAAAGCTTGAACTTATTGAACAGATGACAGAAGAGATGTTAACTGCTGCAAAAGATCTTGAGTTTGAAAGAGCTGCTGCTCTGCGCGACGAAATTGAAAAGATGGAAAAACTTGTTAAGTAAAACTATTTATCGAATTTCTGTTTTAGAATAATTTTTCACATTGAGCAAGAAGTGAATTCAAAATAAAAATAATTTTAAACTTTTATTGTACAGGAAGTGTCTTATAAACGAGGTATTCTTAACCCCCTTAAGATACTTCCTGTCGATCTGATTGTTAAAAAAGGGAAAGCTGTGCTTTCCCTTTTATTTATCTTCAAGAATATTTTGTGTGAATTTTCTGCTGAGTTTTATTTTGGAAGAGTTGTGCAGAATTATTAAATAATCACCGTGTGACCAGGGCTGAATTTCTTTTATAAAATTCATATTAACAATTGTGCTTCTGTTTACGCGTCTGAAAACTGTCGGGTTTAATTCTTTCTCAATTGAAGAAATTGTATCTCTGAGTAAGTAACTTTTTTTTGCAGTATGTACATCAAGATATTTTTCATTTACTTCCAGAAAAATAATTTCATCGGTATTTACAAAAAAATGAGAATGGTTCTCCTTTACAGTTAAACGCGTTTTATATTTTTTTGCAGTCGAAATAGAATTGAGTAATTCTCTTATTTGTTCATTTTCGTTTTCGAATAGAAGATGAATTTAAAACAACAATGTTTGAAAAAAAATTCAAATAAACAGTCTAATTAACAAACAAAAATAGTTTTGATATGTGATCTATATCCATAGCTTTGAACGTTTCTTCGTTTCTTTCAATGCAAGACATTGACGGATTTATGATTTAAGTTAATTGGTCATTTACTTGTGATTAATCAATCGGACTCCCACAGTGTAGTCGCTTAGTTTAATTTTACTGGACAGGCATAATATCAGGATCTTGCGTTTTAAAGAAGAACTTTAATGTAAAAAATAAATAATTTAAATGTGTTGTTGTTTGCGCTTGCAGGAGACC
This sequence comes from Rhodothermaceae bacterium, assembly GCA_041725875.1. Taxonomy (GTDB): domain Bacteria; phylum Bacteroidota; class Ignavibacteria; order Ignavibacteriales; family Melioribacteraceae; genus JBGRQB01. Next base: position 229 of record JBGRQB010000136.1, on the reverse strand, counting down.
CAACAGAGATGATGGTTACATGGGTGACATTAGCTCCCACAAACTACTCTATTGTAGAGTACAATAAAGCTGGTTTTCCCCTGACATTACAAGCTACTGGTGGCATCACTAAATTCACTGATGGTGGATCAGAGCATCGAGTATTGTATATCCACAGGGTGAAACTGACAGGACTGGTTCCTGATCAAATGTATGGTAGGTACACGGTCATACTAAATCCAATTCAGAA
>JBGRQB010000135.1:0-12136 GCA_041725875.1 Rhodothermaceae bacterium | reverse complement strand
CCTACAAACTACAAGTTGTAAATCTTCCCAGACAAATAAGAAATTTCTTTGTTGATCCGAATACAAGTGCGCGATTGAGTCAGTTTAAATTTACTCAGTCATCCCAGACAAAAAATGCCGGGTTAAAAGTATTTTTGCCAGACAGACCAATGAAAGAGGTTCAGATAGACAAGCCAATCTCTTTTTATGTTCTTGCTCTTCCTTATAACCGTGTTAAGGAGTTAAATATCGATCAGGAGAAAGAGTACAGCATAAAAGAAATTGAAGAGATGAAAGTCGGTTATCTTAAACTCGAATTAATTCCGCGAGGAGTGGGCGATCTTATTGTTAAAGCACAGCAGCTCTATTTTTCTGTTTTCCCCGGAGAGAAAATTGAAATCCCGCTTGAAATATTAAACGAAGGTTCCCGCAGACTTGATAACGTTGAGTTTGAAACAGATTTACCACTGAACTGGACAAAAAAAATTGATCCGCGCATAATTGATAAACTTGACATCAGAGAAGAGAAACGGGTTGTGCTGATAGCATTTCCGCCTGAAGATGTGAGCGTGGGGAAATATGAAATCAGACTCAAAACCAAATCGTTGACAGATGATAAACTGGAACGAGCCGAAGACAAAATTATTACAATTGAAATTCAGCCAGAAGCAAATCTGTTTGGCACCATTTTGCTTGTGTTCCTGATATTGGGTCTGGTTGCAGGCATTGTAATATTCGGTATCAAGCTAACAAGAAAATAAGGAGTGAAAATGTTAATAGATGATAATAAAATAGATTTTGATCAGCCTTTACTTGAAGCCAGAAAGCTGACAAAAAAATATGAAGACGGACATCTGGCTCTAAAAGGAATCGATCTGAAAGTTTTTCCAGGAGAAATATTTGCTTTGCTCGGAGGAAACGGAGCAGGTAAAACAACAACAATTAATTTGTTTCTAAACCTTATAGAACCTACTGAGGGAGTTGCTTTGGTAAACGGAATTGAAACTCATAAAGCTCCTCTTGAAGCAAAAAAAAATCTGGCATTTGTTTCTGAAAATGTAATGCTTTACCCTGATTTTACTGCATTGCAGAATTTGGAATTCTTTTCAAAAATAGCGGGTAAAACAGATTACACTAGAGAAGATTATCACAAGGTTCTTAATCGCGTTGGTTTGCAAAAAGATGCACACGATAAAAAACTACGCGGCTTTTCAAAAGGGATGCGCCAGAAATGCGGTATTGCAGTTGCAATATTAAAAGATGCACCTGCAATTTTATTGGATGAACCAACTTCCGGACTCGATCCCAAAGCGGGATTGGAGTTTTCAAAATTGCTGAATGAACTTAAAGCTGAAGGGAAGGCAATTTTAATGTCTACTCACGATATATTCAGGGCAAAAGAGATTGCCGATGTTATCGGAATTATGAATCAGGGTGAATTTGTAATGAAGAAAACACGTGATGAACTTGTTGATGAAAATCTGGAAGAACTTTACGTGGAATATATGTCGGGCTACATGGAAGATACTCAGGTTGCATAAATAAAAGGTGAAATATGCTTAAAATATTAATAGAAAAAGAGTTTCGTGAAATAATCGGTTCCAGAAAGTTTGTCTACAGTTTTGCTGTGTGCAGCTTTCTGATTATTCTCACATTTTTTGTGGGAGTAAAAAACTACGAAGTAAATAACAGAAAGTATGAAGCATCCAAATCTGAAAATATAAGATCGATGAAAGGGGTGACAGACTGGCGAATGGTTGAGCATAAAATATTCCTTCCGCCGACTCCTCTTTCATCAATTGTATCAGGGATTTCAAATGATATTGGCAGAACCATAGATATGCAGGGCAGGGGAGAATTAACTGCTTTTGACAGCAGATATAATGAATCGCCAATTTTTGCAGTATTTCGTTTTCTCGATCTGAACTTTCTCTTTCAGGTAATTTTATCACTCTTTGCAATTTTGTTTGCCTACAATGCAATAAATGGCGAAAGAGAACAGGGAACTTTAAAACTAATCTTTTCAAACTCGGTTCCCAAAGACAAATATATAATTGCAAAAATTGTCGGTACGGCAGGAGTTTTGTTTGTTGCAATATTAATCCCATTTCTAATCGGGATAGCAATTCTCCTTTTCTCCGGTATAGCTCTTTCAGCTGAAGAGTGGATGAAATTACTACTAATTATAGTATCGGGATTTTTATTTACTCTGGCATTTTTAACTCTTTCTGTTTTTGTATCAACAATTACAAAAAAATCTTCCGGTTCATTTCTCATACTGCTTGTTGTGTGGATATTTGCGGTTCTTGTAATTCCGCGAACTTCTGTTTTAGTTGCAGGCAGAATGATTGACGTTCCTTCCATTGATAAAATAAATTCGCAGAAAAGTGCATTTAACAGACAGGTAAGTGAAGAGCTGATGAAAAATCTCACAAACCTTAAAGTTAAAGATGGTGAAGATGCAATACAGGCACTTAACAGAGTTATGGAAGAGAATGGAAAAGAAAGAGAAAAGCAGCTGAAAAGTTTTTACCAGAAGGTGAATGAACAGAGAAGAAACAAACAGATTGAACAGGAACAACTGGCATTTACAATTGCCCGTCTTTCTCCTGCATCCTGTTTTAATTTTGCTGTATCAGAACTTGCAGGAACGTCATTAAATCTGATTCGTGATTTTGAAAACTCTGCAAAAACATATCAAAAGATTTACGAGAATTTTCAGATTGAAAAAACAGGAATGGCAACTGGAAGCGGAATGCAGGTAATTGTGCGCAGCAATGACGAAGAAGCCGAAGAAATTAATCCTTCGGAAATGCCGCAGTTTAAGTTCCGACCAGCAGGATTTTCAGAAGTTTTTACACGAGCTGCATCCGATCTTGGTATTCTGGCTCTCTTTAATTTGATCTTCTTTATGGCAGCATATATCAAATTCTTAAAATATGATGTAAGATAATTTAACACGGAGGAAAAATGTTCAGTACTTTAGTACAAAAAGAACTGAAGTTAATTATACAAAGTCCCAAGTTTTTATTAACATTTTTGATTTGTTTTGTCTTGGTGATATTAAGTGTTTTTATAGGTATTAACGAATATAAAGCCGCACAAAAGCAATATGAGACTGTTCGCGAGCTTGACAAGCAGGATATTGAAAATGCAAGATCCTGGATGTCTGTAAGTGTTAAGCCAGGCAGAAAACCATCACCACTTCAGATATTTACTTCAGGTACAAATTTCGATGTAGGGCGTTATGCCTTTGTATCGGAGTACCGCGATGCCGGACTTGAACACAGTTTTTATTCAGATGATCCTGTCTTTGCGGTTTTCCGAAATTTTGACTTTTCATTTATTGTAACAATTGTATTTTCACTTCTTGCCATTCTATATACATATAATTCAATAAATGGTGAAAGGGAAGAAGGAACACTAAAACTTCTTTTTGCCAACAGCATTCCAAAAGCCCAATATATTTTGGCAAAGATAACAGGTATCTGGCTCGGACTCATAATCCCTGTCATTCTAATTATATTAATTTCACTTCTTTTAATAATTCTGAATAAAGTCCCGGTTTCGGGTCAGGAGTGGATTTTAATAATTTCTCATCTGGTTCTCTCTATACTCTATTTTACATTCTTTATAATATTAGGAGTGCTGTTTTCTGCGCGCACGAAAAAAAGCTCCATCTCGTTTTTACTTCTTTTAGTGTTCTGGATTTCATTTGTATTTGTAGTTCCGAGAGTCGGGGTAATGATTGCGAGTCAGTACACACAAGTCCCGTCATTAAGTGAAATTGAAAGCAAAAAAGCGAGCTCTGAAAATTCCACCTGGGAAACTTACTTTACAAAAAATATTGAAATGCAGCAGAAACAGATGGAAGCCACTTCAGGAATGTCGGAAGCTGAAAGGGAAGCTTTTATTGATGAAAAACAGTACGAATGGACAAAACAGGAAGATGCTTTAAGAGCAGAACAAAAGAAAAAGATAGCAGAATACACAGAAAAGCTAAACAATGATTATAATAATAAGAAAGAAGTTCTGGAGAAAAAGGCGCTTCTCTTTTCCCGCTTTTCACCGGCATCTTCTTATAATTTAGCTGTAATGAATATTTGCGGAACCGATGTTGGAATGAAAAAACGCTATGAAACCGCTATTCATAAATACAAAAACAGATTAACCGAATTTATTAATAAAAAGAAAGAAGAAGACGGCAGCGGAGGAGGAATCAGAATTTCTGTTAACTCCGAGACCGGCTTAACTGTAAACGACGGCAGGAAAGACCGAAAACTTGATGTGAGTGAAATGCCGGAGTTTATTCATCCCGAACAAAACATATCGATAATATATTCTTCAATAGCTGTAGATTTCGGATTATTAAGTATCTATATATTACTTGCATTTGGTGGAGCCGTACACTCCTTCCTTAAATATGATGTACGTTAAAATCCTTTATTTGGCTGCATATCCTGACAATCCCCTTTAAGGATATGCAGACTAAATATAAATTTCTCAAAATGGATTAAATAGAGAAAAAATTCTTGACAAATGTTTCCTCTCTAAGTATATTTTAATCGATAATAAAATATCGATAAGTAATTATCGAAAAAAAGAGAGAGAATAAAAAATGAAAAGAGAATTAATCTCAGCTCCAATTCCAACACTTAAAAGATTGCCTAAGTATTATCACTTGCTTAAGAAATACAGCAAGACGGATAAGCAATATGTATCGGCAAGAATGATTGCAGATGAGCTGAAAATGGATCCGATTTTAGTCCGGAAAGATATCCAGTCTACCGGAATAGTGGGGAAGCCTAAAATCGGATTTGAACTAAAAGAACTAATGAAGTCAATTAACACATTCCTTAACTGGGATAACTTGAATGATGCTTTTTTAGTAGGTGTTGGTGGCTTAGGCCAGGCAATTTTAGGATATGAAAGTTTTAAAAATTACGGTTTAAATATCGTAGCTGCTTTTGACGTTAACAAAGAGGTAATTGGTCGGAAAATAAGAGGAATTGAAATTCTTCCGCTCGACAAACTGGCTAACTTGGCAAAACGGATGCACATTAATATCGGAGTAATGACTGTACCGCCAAGTGCTGCTCAGGAAGTTGCCGATCAGATGGTTGAGGGAAATATCCAGGCAATATGGAATTTTGCTCCGGTAGATTTAAAGCTGCCAGAGACAATAATTCTCGAGAATGTTTTGCTGTCGCAAAGTCTGGGTGTACTAACTCACAAATTAGCTCAAAAAATAAACTCAATCTAAATTTATAATCTGAGGTGTGTTATGAGAACCGAATCAGCAAAAAGTAATTTGAGACAAGACAGCGTTCTAAATGGTGTAAATTCATTTAGAATAGAACCCAAAAACTCTTCATCCAACAACGTGGATATCAGCTTTGATTTCAGAAAAATGGAGATCAATGTTGATATGAAAATTCTGGAAAACCCGGAAACACGTGAAGAACTGGTTTCACTTGTGCTTAAACATATTAAGAAGCGCAACTACTCTACAACTGTTGAGCTAACAACTACTTTTATATCTGATAAGGGATCAAAGGAGTATTTTGTAACTATGGGTGTTGATGACATCAAAAACAAATCTGATAAAGAATTGATCTCCCTTGTTGAAACAAAATTTAATTCTTTGCTCGATAAAGCACATAAAAATTTTTTAAAGAAATCTAATTTACCAGTTTTTTCATAAAGTTCGGAGCTACAAATGAAAAGGGATAACGAGGCATCTTTAATGGCCAGGAAATTTGAAAGAGTGTGTGAAATACTCGAAAAGCATAATTACGATGCAAACAAGTTAATTCCAATCTTGCAGGAAGTTCAAGAAGAATACAGATATCTTCCTGAAAAAATATTAATCTATGTTGCAACTTCGCTGGATATCCCACCGGCAAAGGTTTACGGAGTGGCAACTTTTTACGCGCATTTTGCATTAGCGCCTAAAGGGAAATATGTAATTAAGGTTTGTGACGGAACTGCCTGTCACGTTAAAAACTCAATTCCTATAGTTGAAGCAATGCAAAAGAAATTGGGTCTGAGTACATCCAAACATACAACAGACGATATGTTGTTTACAATTGAAACAGTATCTTGTTTAGGTGCCTGCGGTCTTGCACCGGTTGTTGTAATTAACGAAGATGTACACTCACTAATGACACCTGAAAAAGCTGTTGAAGTAATTGAAAACATTATTAGTGCGGAGGCCGAGAATGGACAAGTTGCTTAATTTGGAAGAAATAAAAGCCAATTATATAACAAAAACAAAGTTTGTTAAAAAAAGAATCATTGTTTGCGCCGGTACTGGTTGTGTTGCAAATGGTTCTATGAAAGTTTTTGATGCGCTTAAAAAACATATAGAAGCTAAAGGATTGACTTGTCTCGTTGATCTTAAATTTGAAGCTGATAATTGTGACGGAATTCACGTTTCCGGTTCAGGTTGTCAGGGATTCTGTCAGATGGGTCCTTTGGTTGCAATTGAACCTGATAAAATTCTTTATAATAAAGTTACCGAAGATGACGTTGAAGAATTAGTTGAAAAAACAATCTGCAGCGGTGAAATAGTTGACAGATTATTATATAAAGATCCTTCTTCCGGCGAATTGTGTAAAGGTACTGATGATATTCCTTTTTACACAAGACAAAACAGATTTGTACTTAAAGATTGCGGAAGAATAGATCCGGGAAGTATTGAAGAATATATTTCTTTAGGCGGCTACGAGGCAGCTAGAAAAGCTCTTACTGAAATGAAACCGGAAGATGTTTGCGAAGAAGTGACCAACTCAGGTTTACGCGGACGCGGTGGAGGTGGTTTCCCAACAGGTCTTAAATGGAAATTCACCCTTCAGGAAAAGAACGAAAAGAAATATGTAATTTGTAATGGCGACGAAGGTGACCCTGGTGCGTTTATGGACAGAAGTATCATGGAGGGTAATCCTCACTCTGTAATTGAAGGAATGATGATTGCCGGACGTGCAATTGGTGCCGATGAAGGTTACGTATATGTTCGTCTTGAATATCCTCTTGCAGTACAAAGAGTTAAAGACGCTGTAAAAGTAGCAGAAGAAATGGGAATCCTTGGTGAGAATATTTTTGGCTCGGGTTTCAATTTCAAAATTAATGTTATGGAAGGTGCCGGTGCTTTTGTTTGTGGTGAAGAGACTGCATTAATGGCATCAATTATGGGTGAACGCGGAATGCCAAATCCAAAACCTCCGTTTCCTGCACAAAAAGGTTTGTACGACAAACCAACTGTAATTAACAATGTTGAAACATTAAGTTCTGTTCCTTTAATAATCAGATTAGGCGCAAAAGAGTTTAACAGTCTTGGTACAGAAAGTTCACCAGGTACAAAAACATTTGCTCTTACCGGTCACGTTGCAAATACCGGTCTGATTGAAGTTCCTTTTGGAACAACTCTTAGAGAAATTGTAAACAATATCGGCGGCGGTGTTACCGGTGCCGACGGAAAAATTTCTGATGAAGGCTTTAAAGCCGTTCAGATAGGCGGCCCTTCAGGCGGTTGTTTAACAGTTGATAATCTCGATCTTCCGCTTGACTTCGACTCCTTACGAGGCATTGGAGCGATGGTTGGTTCCGGCGGTCTTGTGGTAATGAACAAAAATACCTGTATGGTTAAAATAGCCAAGTATTTTATGGAATTTACACAAAACGAATCTTGCGGTAAATGTGTTCTTTGTCGCGAAGGAACAAAACAGATGTTGAATCTTCTTGATGATATCACTGAAGGAAGAGCCGACGAAACTACTCTTGATACTTTGGTGCAGCTTGCTCACGCAGTTCAAAAAGGATCACTCTGCGGTCTTGGAAAAACTGCTCCAAGTCCTGTATTAGCAACAATTGAACATTTCAGAGAAGAATATGATGCACATGTTCTTCATAAAAGATGTCCTGCAAAAGAATGTAAATCATTACTTGTTCCTGAAATTATTGAAGACCTTTGTAAAGGCTGCGGACTATGTGCAAGAAAATGTCCGGTTGACGCAATTGAAGGTGAAAGAAAACAACCTTACACAATAATTGAAGATAAATGTATCAAGTGCGGTGCTTGTATTGAGGCTTGTAAATTTGAAGCGGTAGTAGGATAGGAGATCAGAAAATGAAAGAGAAAAAAATAAATATAAACGGTCGTGAACTTACATTCACAAACGAAAAAAATCTTCTGGAAGTGATCAGAAAAGCGAATATTGAAATTCCTACTTTCTGTTACCATTCTGAACTAAGTGTTTACGGTGCTTGCAGAATGTGTATTGTTGATGTTGACGGAAAAGGAATTATTACTTCCTGTTCAACAAAACCGGAAGAGGGTATGAGTGTAAAGACTCATACAAAAGAAGTAAGAGATATCAGAAAAATTGCTCTTGAACTTGTATTGGCAAATCACGAAAAAAGATGCCAGACCTGTTCAAAAAACAACCACTGTAAATTGCAGGAACTTTCTACAAAACTTGGCGTTGATGAAATTCGTTTCAAAGAAAATGAAGAAAAGAAACCAATTGATGATTCATCAGATGCACTTGTAAGAGATCCTAACAAATGTATTTTATGTGGCGACTGTGTACGCGCGTGTTACGAAATTCAGGGAATTGGGGCTATCGACTTTTCACACCGCGGTTCAGATGTAGTTGTTTCACCTGCATTTGATCACGATCTTGCAAAAGTTGAATGTATAGATTGCGGACAGTGTGCAAGAGTTTGTCCTACAGGAGCAATTACTCCTAAAAATGATATTCCAAGAGTATGGAAAGAACTTGAAGATGAAAAGAAAACAGTTGTTGTTCAGCTAGCTCCTGCAGTAAGAGTTGCAATTGGTGAAATGTTCGGAATGCCTTCAGGTAAAATTTTAACCGGGCAAATAGTTGCTGCATTAAGAATGTTAGGTTTTGATAAAGTATTTGATACTTCATTCTCAGCAGATCTTACAATTGTTGAAGAAGCAAACGAATTCCTTGCAAGAAGTGCAAAAGGCGAAAATATGCCGTTGCTAACTTCCTGCTGTCCTGGATGGGTTAAATATGCCGAACAATATTTCCCTGAATTTTTACCAAATGTTTCTTCTTGTAAATCTCCGCAGCAGATGTTTGGTTCAGTTGCAAAAGAGATTTTACCTGAAACATTAAATGTTGAAAAAGAAAATCTGACTGTTGTTTCAATTATGCCTTGTACTGCTAAAAAAGTTGAAGCAAACAGAGACGAATTTGAACACGAAGGAATTAAGGAAGTTGACGTTGTTCTTACAACTCAGGAACTTGCTCTTATGATCAAACAGGCAGGTATCAAATTTGAAAATCTTAATCCTGATTCATTTGATATGCCTCTTGGTTTCAAAACAGGTGGCGGTGTTATCTTTGGTAACAGCGGCGGTGTAACTGAAGCTGTGTTAAGATACGCATACGAAGCTGTTAACGGAGTTAAACTTACAAACTACGAATTCCACGAAGTAAGAGGAGCAGAAGGCGTTAGAAAAGCTGAAGTTACTCTTGATGGAAGTCAGGTTAAAATGGGTATAGTTCATGGATTAAAAAATGCAAAAGAACTTCTTACCAAAATAAAAAATGGTGAAGAGCATTTCGATTTTATCGAAGTAATGTCTTGTCCGGGCGGATGTATCGGCGGTGCCGGTCAGCCGGTTTGTTACGATGAAGATACAAGAACCGAAAGAACAAAAGCTCTTTACGATGCTGATAAAATGTTACAGCTTCACAAACCACAGGAAAATCCATATGTCAAAGAATTGTATGAAAATACAATTGGTGAAATTAACGGTCCTAAAGCACACGAGTTATTGCATACTCACTACAGAAACAGAAAGAGAATTATGCAGAGCGAACTTAGCTTTATCACTGTGGCTGAAAGCAAAATTGATGTTAAAGTTTGTGCAGGTACAAACTGCTTTGTTAAAGGCTCTCAAAGTCTGTTAAAACAAGTGATCTCTTATGTTGAAGAGAGAGGACTTGAAAATGTTGTGGAAGTTGCAGCTACTTTCTGTCTGGAAAACTGCGGTAACGGACCAAATGTAACAATAGACGGTGAATTGATCCAGGCTTCTAAATTAGAAGATGTGGTAAACGCCATAAATGAAAAAGTTGAAGCGGTAGCAAAATAATCTTTGCGGAGATTGCAAAATGAAAAACAAAAAATTGACTAATCAGATTATATATACTAACGAAGCCCGTTGTCAGGATTGCTACAGGTGTGTAAGAGTTTGTCCTGTAAACGCAATAATGATGAAGGAAGGACAGGCTCAGGTAGTTAGTGATAAATGTATTTTGTGCGGCACTTGCATTCGCGAGTGTCCGCAGGATGCAAAATCGTATCGCAGAGATATTGAAAGAGTTAAGCGATTGTTAGTCAATCACGAAAGCATTGCTGTCAGCATTGCCCCTTCATTTGCAACTGTTTACGAAGATTGGAAAAGAGAAAGAATTCCTTCTCTTTTAAGAAAATTGGGTTTTACTCATATAAGTGAAACTTCCGAAGCAGCAGGATTTGTTGCAGAGGAAACAGCAAAAATTATTAATACCAGACCGGAAAACACTCACATTGCAACTGCTTGTCCGGCATTTGTAAACTATGCTGAAAAATATAATCCGTCGCTGGTAAGTAAACTTGTTCCTGTTGTTTCACCAATGATTGCACACGCAATGCGTATAAAAGCAAAATTTGGTGACGATACAAGAGTCGTTTTTATTGGCCCGTGCATTGCCAAAAAAGATGAAGCTGAAAAGAGCGAGTTTGCAGGATTAATTGATGCTGTGCTCACTTTTGAAGAACTCAATATCTGGATAGAAGAGGAGGATGTTGATATAAAAATGTTGGAGACCAGCGACTTTGATGATCTCCCGACAGAAAACTCAAGTTTATTCCCGTTAGTTGGCGGGCTCATTAGAACTGCATCTTTAAGTACTGATCTACTTTCCGATACAATGCTTCCTGTAAGTGGTGTTGAGGAAATAAATGAAATGGTAAAAACTCTGGAAAAGTCTAATCATAATTTTGTAGTAGAACCTTTGTTTTGTGCGCAGGGATGTACTAATGGGCCCGGTATTGATTGCTGTAAAACAGTATTTGAGAAAAAAGCTGATCTGCTGGAATATACTGCTCAGAGAAAAACAAAAAAAACTGATGATGATAAACTAAACGTAGATTTATCAACCAGATACAGAATAAGAGCTGAAGCCGCTGAAAGATTTTCAGAAGCGGAAATAAGAAAGGTTCTTGAAAAAACAGGCAAAGCCGAAGAAGAAAATCAGCTTAACTGCGGTGCCTGCGGATATGATTCTTGTCGCGACAAAGCAATAGCAGTGCTTATGGGAATGGCAGAATATAATATGTGCCTTCCTTATGTTCGTCGTATGGCCGAGCAACGCACAGATAAAATAATTGAATCAAGTCCTAACGGAATTGTAATTCTTGATGAACAGCTGCGCATTCTTCATATGAATCCCGCATTCAGAAAATTCTTCAAAACCACAAGTTCTATCTGCGGAAAAAGTATTTCCTATCTTATGGATCCCGAACTTTTTATTAAATTAAGAGAAGGAGAAAAAGATAAAATTGAACAAACAGTGGTTTATGATAATTACAATCTTGTTACTCATCAGCTTATGTATAAACTGAGATCTGAAAATCAGCTTGTTGGTGTTTTTGTAAATATTACAAAAAATACAAAAGACAATCAGAAGCTTGATGACCTGAAACAAAAAACAATAATTCAGGCGCAGGAACTTCTGGAACATCAGGTTAAGATGGCTCAGAAACTTGCAATGTATCTTGGTGAAAGTACAGCCAAAGGGGAAGAACTGGTTGATAACCTTATGAAATATACAAAGGATGAACAGGTAACCAATAAAATAAATAACAACAGATGGCTATGGGATATTTACACGTCGAAGTAGAAGGAAGGCAACTATCCAAAAAGGCCGGCAAGGTCTGCGGAGATGTTTTTATCCATTACCGGGATAAATCTTCAACTATTGTTATTTTGAGTGACGGACTCGGTTCCGGTATTAAAGCAAATATTGCTGCTACTATGTGTGTTACCAGACTCAAAGAGCTTATCAAAAGTGGTTATTCTGTAAGACATGCTTTTACAAACCTTGTTGAAACAATGGAAAATGCCCGCAAA
>JBGRQB010000134.1:0-12314 GCA_041725875.1 Rhodothermaceae bacterium | reverse complement strand
GGTGACTTTCGCATATATTTTCTGGGGAACACATCCTGTTTACTGGAAAATGCTGGAACATATTTCAGCGCTTGAAATATTTGCCTACAGATCGATATTTTCGCTGGCTTTTATTTTTATCCTAATTTCATATAAAAAGCAGTTTAAAGCTCTTGTTGCAAAAGTAAAAACATCTGAAAAAAAAGTATTAATTTTTCTGCCTTCATTTTTAATTGGTTCAAACTGGCTGATTTATATCTGGTCGGTAAATAACGGATTTATTCTGGAAACGAGTCTGGGCTACTTTTTTTCTCCACTTATAATGGTAATGCTGGGAGTTGTATTTCTAAAGGAAAAGCTTCGCAAACTCCAATGGATTGCAATTGCAATAGCTTCTGCGGGAGTAATTATAATGACGGCAATTTATGGTCACTTCCCTGTTTTGGGCGCTCTGATGGCTGTCACCTGGAGTTTATACGGCTTTCTGAGGAAAAAATCTCCTCTTAATGCACTGGAAGGTTTATTAATTGATACGTTTGTTGTTTCCATTCCGGCGGTGATTGCTCTCTTTTTCACCTTTGGTGACTTTTATAATTCCCCTGCATTTGAGGTAAATACAATTCTTCTTTTAATCGGAACCGGAGTAGTAAGCGGTCTGCCGCTTGTAATGTTTATTACCGGAACCAAAACCGTTAAATATACTTTGATAGGAATTTTGCAATACATCTACCCCACTCTGATATTTCTTGTTGGTGCATTTGTTTATCCTGAAAATCTGGATGAAGCAAAGCTGATTGGTTTTTCTTTTATCTGGACGGCATTAATTATTTACACAATTGAAGGCACAGTTGCACTGAGAAAAAAATTGCAGACTGCATAAAAAAAAGCTTTCCGGGTCAGGACCGGAAAGCTTGAGTTTAAAGAGATGGATTTTGAGAATATATTTAGTTCATTACATTGAAATGAACAATGGATGATCCCATTTTCTTTCTTAAAACGGGGATCTTTTTTATTAAATTACCTAACCAGGTCCAGCTTAAATTTTCAACATCAAATAATTCTGATGCGCCGCTGTACCTCAGGTTTTCTGTCCAGTTTTCCATTTTGCTGTAATCGTCCATAGCCCAGGGAAAAGTAAGATCATTATAGCCAAGAATTTTAACTGTATAATGGACTTTATCCTTCAATGCTTCTCCAATTACCTCGAGATGGAGTTCAGCATCGGGAAATTTACTTATAACGAGGGACACGAAGTCTTTTACTTTTTCTTCGTCAAAATACATTAAAGTTCCTTCACTAAGGATCAGAACTTTTGTACCTGCGCTGATGTTTAATTCATCAATCCATTCTTTATTCAAAATTGATGCGTTAACCATCCTGTATCTGTCACTCTGCTCAAAAAAGGATTTTCTTAATTCAATTGTCTCGCCAACATCGAGATCGAACCAGTTTACTTTACCATTATCCAGACGAAAAAAGCGTGCATCGAGTCCGCACCCGACATTAAGAACAACACCGTCAGGATATTTTTCCATAAAGCTTCTGACAGCATTATCAAAAATGAGTGTACGTGCTGCAACTCCTGAAATAGTCATTGCTTTTACAAAAGAGTTCATTTTTTCAAAGATCTCAAAATCAAAATTAATTGATCTTATCATTGATGCTGCGTAATCGTCGGCAACAACATTATCAGGGCTTTTGGTGTGTTCTGCTCTTGCCCATAACGGAATAAGTAAAGTAGCGGGAATTCCGTTTAATTCTTTCACTGCATTTTCGTTTTTCATTATCTGGTTCCTGTTAAAGTTTTCCTTTCTCTTTAGAGGATTTCTATTTTAAGTTTTATTTATAAAAAATCCGGAAGGGGTTTCCTTCCGGATATATATAACAGATTACAAGAAAACGGCGGAGTCGCATAGATATTCAGCATCCAGAAGTTTTCCGTCGAGGATGCAAAAAGTCTCTTCATTCAGTTCATCAACCGGTACATTAATTTTCATCGGCTTGTCTTTTGTTTTGAACTTATTATGCTGATAAAAATAATATTCAAGTTGAAGTCCGTCTAACTGATCAATAAAATCTTCTTTATCTTCACCACGAATAGTCAGTGGTATTTTATCTTCTTCTTCGTTGTTGATAACGAGGAAAAGTCCCATATCAACAGCACTGTATTTTATGGGCTTTTCATCCAGCAATTCATCTGAGGTGTAAAATTTCTCAAGCCGGAGCTCTTCTGCTTCAATCAAAATTTCCTCAAAATCGTCGTAGTAGGAAATGGCCCGGTCTCTGGCTTCTATCGGGTTATTGCATTCAAATATTTTTTCGGACTTGATTATATCGGTCTTCTCATTTTCGTTTGTCCGGTATATGACTGCAATAAATTTGTAAACCAGTTTATCCATTTGTATTACCTTGAATAATACTCAATTACATTAGTAATGTTACACACAACAGGAATTTGATCATGTTCGGGAACAGCAACCAGTTTAACACAAAGATTTGCTTTATCCTGTTCAATATATTCCGGTGGATAGCTGTGTTTTAATGCTTCAAAGAACATATCGTTCTTTTTAACTTTAGGAGAAACAGTAATAGCATCGCCCGGTTTAATTGTAAAGCCGGGAACAGTTACTTTTTTGCTGTTTACAAGTATGTGACCGTGATTAATTATTTGTCTGGCCTGATAAATTGTTTTTCCCAAACCGCCTCTGAAAACAACACTTAATAAACGTGTTTCAAGAAGCTGTAATAAGTTATCACCTGTATTTCCTGACATTTTTGCGGCTTTTTTATAATAGTTGCGCATCTGTCTTTCGTGTATGTCATATTGAAATCTTAATTTCTGTTTTTCAAGAAGCTGCATTTTATAATCGGAAATTTTTCCTCTTCTTCTTTCAACTCCGTGCTGACCCGGAGGATGTGGTTTGTTTTCCATAACCTTTGCAGCTTTGGGAGTTAATGCTAATCCTAACTTTCGCGATAACTTCACTTTGGGTCCGGTATATCTCAATTTCGTCTCCTTTTCTAAAAATATATTTCCGCTTTGACTATTCTGCAACAGCAGATTACAGTAACCAGATATTTACATCTTAATATCAATTTTGGTTTAACCTCGATCCTCATATCCCGTTTTTTATCAAAAGCCTATTTAATAAAAACGGGAATCTGAGGAACGAAAGGAACTTAACGAGTTGTAGAATGAGTCTTAATTACTAAAAGAGCATTTAATATTTATCTAAACTTAGTATAAATAAATATAATGGTCAAGTTATATTTAATTTTTTTTATTTTTTTCTGGTGATGTAAAATAGAGCAGATAATAAAAAACCGGGCTTTACAACCCGGTTTTGTGTGAATAAGCGATTTGCATTTAGCTTAACGATTTATTGTTGACACAAATAACCTGCTTAACCTTGGAGAGTAATGCATCAAACATTTCAAAAGTTAAGGACTGTTGTCCGTCTGATAATGCCTTTTCCGGTTCATTGTGTATTTCAATAATCAGTCCGTCGGCACCGCAAGCGCTGCCGGCCAATGCCATCGGAATTACTTTATCTCTTATTCCTGTTCCGTGCGAGGGATCTACAAGAACAGGCAGATGTGATTTTTCTTTCATAATTGTTACGGAGTTAAGATCCAAAGTGTTGCGTGAGGAGGTTTCAAATGTTTTAATTCCTCTTTCGCACAAAATGATATTCTGGTTTCCGTGATAAGCAATATGTTCGGCACTCATCAGATAATCTTCTACGGTTGCAGCCATTCCCCTTTTCAGGAGAACAGGAATGCCTTTCTTTCCAACTGCTTCCAGAAGTGAGAAATTCTGCATATTGCGCGATCCTATCTGAATAATATCAACTACTTCGGAAACAGCTTCCAGCCTGGAGGCGTCCATAACCTCGGTAATTATTTTCAGATCAAATTTCTCTTTTACTTCTGCCAGAAGTTTTAATCCTTCCTCTTTTAATCCCTGAAAAGCGTAGGGACTTGTTCTGGGTTTGAATACACCTCCGCGTAAAAACTTAATTCCTCTGCTTTTAACAAATTCTGCAATCTTAAAAATTTGTTCTCTGCTTTCAACTGCGCAGGGACCCGCAATTATGTTAAAGGAATCTTCGCTGAAACCAAAATCGCCAAACTTTATTTCGGTTCCGCCCGGATTAAATTTTCTGTTAACCAGTTTATATTTTTCAGAAATAACTTCGGTTCTGCCAAACTCGGGAAAGTTTTTCAGATTTCTGGTTAGAAGATCGAAATCTCCTTCAAGAAGGAGTCGTTTATCACTTTTCCATAACAAGTTACATTTATATTCTGAAAGTTTTCGGCAAAATTCATTTGTTTCTGCCGGACTCAGATTTTTATTTAATTCAACAATCATTGTTTCCTCAACATCCTTTAATCATCTTTAGCGCCGTTGTTTATCCAGGTTTTAATCATTTCAATCTGGGAATCGGTAAACTTGGTAAGTGGTTTTGGCGGCATTAAAGGCGAACTGTTTGCACCTGTTAAAGTCATAACCAGATAACTTTTTTCAGCATCACCCGGAACAACAAGCACATAATTTGTATCAAATACAGCTTTTACATTTACCATTGCCTTGTAACTTTTTCCTTCACTTAAATCAAGATCACCAAGTTTGTTGTTTGTAGTATGACAACTAACGCAGTAAGGATTAAATAAATCTTTTTGAATCATAGAAAAAGTAATTTTTGCAACTGCACTAAAATCTATTTCTTTTGCAGGCAGACCATTATCTTTTTGCGAAATAACAACCTCACCATAATCGGCAAGTATTTTATAATTTTCAGCATCGTTATTTTTTACATAAATAATTTGAACCGTCTGATATTTAGCTCTTTCAATATCAGAAATAGAGAAACTTAATTTATTTCCGCTTGTCGGTTTTTGTAAAATAAGGGAAACATCGGGAGTTTGTGTAACTCCGTACTTGAACATTCTGAAAATCACTTTATCTAAGCTGTTCCAGTTTTCTCCGTTTTTAATAGTCAACTCACCGGCTATATTATACACTGTGGGTTCAACAGGATTGTTATCTCCTCCGCCGGCACCCGAGCAGGCATAAAAAAGCATTACACAAATCAACGATATCCAATTTAATTTTTTCATCTCAATACCTCACCATCTTCTAGAATGAAAACTGCAGCTGAACTACTGCGCTGTGTTCTGAAAGTCCGTTATCATCGTCATCAGCCTTAAGCTGAGTTGCGTGACCTGAACGACTTAAATTCTGGTACATTACCTGAACTTTTAGATTTTGACCAGTAACAAAATAGTTGAACCCTACTGAAGTAAGATAAAGCAAACCATCATCATCAGTTGAGTTTCTGTCGAACATTTCAAAACGTGCTATTGGCTGTAAACCGCATTCCAACAGGTATCCTGCCTGAATATAAGAGCCCCAGAAATTCATTTTTGGTTCTCTCTGCTGTTTTTCAACAAAGTCTACATTCATATAGTAAAATTCTGATGACAAGTACCATCTTTTATAAAGAAGAGCAAATTCACCGCCAAATCTGAAATCGTCTGTACTTTCGTTGTTTGCTTCCACATTGTATGAAGTTGAAGCTGCAATCATCATTTTTACATTGTTTACATCATTTGGGTCACCTTCGTGTAAAGGCATTGGTCCGAAAGGCATATATGCAAGTCTTCCTGCATATAACAAAGAAGGAATTCCGTTATCATCACTGGTTGTATTTTTAGGCATATTTATGTTAATTCCGGTTCCGTTAAAAACTCCTGCCTGATATTGCAATTTATTATCTATTAAACCGTGAAGCTGAACACCAATATCAAAGCCTGTTGCAAATACAGGATTGGCTGCATTAAGACTGTAAGGAATGTTCATTCTTGTATTTAAAGAAGCTGGTACAACCGGAAAAAGTGTTTGTCCCAAACGAACAAGATATGCTCTGTTCATTGGAGTTTTAAACTTACCCACTTTTATTCTGAACTCCGGTTTAATTAAAATATCAAACCAGGCCTGATTAAGAAGTGAAGGCTTTCCGGCTTTACCAACATCAACAGCAAAGTTGTAATAAACATTTTTAAATGCTTTACCTGCAAAACCTAAAATAGCATTTGGAATTCCAAATCCGGTATTGATAATATTATCAGGATCGGCAAGATTTAATCCTTCATCGTCAACATAGTTAAACTGTCCTCTTGCAAGAATCAGCATATACGGATTTAGTACAAAGTCACCTGTTTTGCTTTTGAACTGAAGTCCTTTTCTTCCAACAAGTGAAATTACATCTGTTTCAAAATTTTCTTCTTTTTCTTGTGCAAAGATATTTCCGATAGAAAAAAGAATAATTCCAATTAAAAGTATATTTATATTTCTTAATTTCATTTCTTCCTCAGTCTAAAAGTTATTATAGTCGATATTATGATTTTCAGTTACTGCAATACATTCAATTTCTATAAGCCAGCCGGGTCTGCAAACAGGTGCAAGAACAATTACGTAAGGGGTTTGGTTAAAATTCTGATTCATATAATTTTCAACAAAATTGTAATCAGCTGTATCTCTTATGTAAACGATAAATTTTGAAACATCGTCGAGAGTTGCTTTTGCATCTTCAAGTAATGCTTCAATATTTTCAATTGTTCTGATAGTCTGGTTTTGTATATCCCCCGGATGAACTACTTCACCTTTATTATCAATACTGGCGGTACCTGAAATAAAAATGTGATTTCTGTCGCCATACTCAACACTGGTTCCTCTTTCAAATGTAACGCCATATTCGTGAGTGGGATTAAGATTATCCAGAGCTTGTAAAAATTTAACCTGCTCTTCCTTAATTCCTTCAATGGCATAAGCATCCATAGAAACAAGAGTTTCCGGTTTTGTTGAGCGGCCTTCAATTCCGGTGCTTGCAATAAAATGTGAATCTTTATTTAGTCCGTATTTCTCAAATAATTCTCTGCGGGCAACAACAACTCCGTTATAATTGTTATCAACATTTCTAACATAAATCCAGGTTCTGATAACATTATTTTTCATTTTGAGCTGGTTATTTTCGAGAACATCATTATATGATACAAAAATATCATCTGTCTGCTTAAATGAATCACAATCTTCCGATTCAATATTTGTATTCCAGAAATGTTTATAGCCGTTTCTTTCCAGAACCAGATCTGCAACGCCGTTACTTTTATTTAAAGTCTTATTTTCATCTACAATATGGTAAGCCCAAAATACAAGCTTTTTATCCGGCATTGGAGGTTGTTCTATAATGGAAACAGCACATTTTTTTGTATCAATTATTGATTTGATATAATCAGCCTGATTAATCAAATCGCTGGTAAAATATCTCTGAAACATTGCGGTATCAATATTAATTTTCAGCTGATCCAGACATTTTTTATATCCTACTAAAACCTGACTGAGATGTTCTTCAACACTGCCTGATTTTTTTGGTTTTATCATCAAATGATATTCATCCGTACCATTTTTTGATTTGAAACAGGACGTCTGGATTATCACATTTTCGTCATCTATATTTAAATAATTCATTTCCTTCCTTATAAAGATTTTAAGAACCTGACAATTGCATCACGATCCGATTTTTTCATTTTTCTAAAAATCTGGTAAGAAACATCAGCCTCACCACCTTTATGCCACATTATTGCTTCAACAAAATTTCTGGCTCTTCCGTCGTGAAGAAAATGTGTATGACCACTTACAGTCTGCTGCAAACCAATTCCCCATAAAGGAGTTGTTCTCCATTCACTTCCGGAAGCATTATATTGATCGTAATTATCTGCTAATCCGGGACCCATATCGTGAACAAGAAAATCGGAATAAGGATGAATTGTTTTGTTTGCAAGATAAGGCAGGCGTGTTCCGTCCATTAACTTTATAGGCTCGGGAGAAGTGTGTAATGTTGGTACGTGACACAAATTACATTTTGCTTCGTTAAATTTTTCTTCGCCAAGCTTTACAACAGGATCGTTTATATCTCTTCTGGCCGGTACACCCAGACTGTGAAGATAGAGTTCAACATCGGCCATATCTTCTGTTGAAATTTCAATACCAAAATCGTGTGTATCCTGCGGCTGGTTTTTCCCTACTTCATACGGAAATCTGTCGTTGGTAACTCCCATATCAGAAGAGAAACCAAGTTCAACGGTTAAGTCGCCGTGCTGGGCTTTATGACCTGAAAGTCCCATCATTCTTTCGCCGCGCTCATAGCACCATACAACTTCACCGCTAATTCCATACTCAGGATATTGATTTGCTGCAATTGAAAGAATTTCATCCTGATCAACTGCCATCATAAGTCCGAGACCAACATGACGAAGAGGTGTTCTTACACTAAGTACAAGATCTTCATCCGGAATTTCTTCTGCGTACCAGTCGGTAATAAAATAACGCGGAGTTATCAGACTATAAGGTTCACCGTCAGGAAAAGTAAAATGTTCTTCTGTATAAGTAACATTTATACGGCCTTCAGGTTTTACTCCGCCGGTTGCCTGATCGTGAAGAACTCGTCCGTAACTTGGAAAATATTGTCCGTTTCTGCTTTTAAGAAAAACAAGCTGTGAGGAGAAACCGTTTCCTGTTCCGCCGTGAGTAAAAAGAGTTGATTTTGATCTGCCTGCATTGTTATGACAACTGGTACAGGAAAATCCAACATAAAGGGGTCCAAGACCGCCGGTTCCGGGAATTGGTGCCGGACTGGTAACTCTTGGCTGTTCGTAAAGTCTGTCCCCTTCCATAAAACGGTTAAAAAACTCACCAATAACTGTGTTGGAAGGAGTATCAAAAGCTGTACTTGAGGAAGTGAAAATTGTAAAATCATCTGCGGAAAGTGCTCTTGGATCTGCAACTCTTCCGCTGGGTGTCAGTACATCGGGATCTGATATATCGGTACAGGCGACAATCAGTACAAGCATTAATGCACTGACTAAAATCAAAAACTTATTTATGTTGCTTACATTTATTATTTCGGGTTTCTTCATTATATTAACCTGTCTTTTATTTCTGTTCAGAAGTAAAAGCGGAGAAGGAATAACCGGTATTAATCCTTCTCCACTGTGAAGTGACCCGTTTCATGTAAGAGATAAAGATTTGTAATTATCATTGCGCCAACAATATTATTATATTTCTTTTTCTTACAAACGGGTTGCTTTCTATTTTACTACCAATGGTAGAATATCTTTCTGGAAAGTATCTCTTACTTTCAGGCAAGCATTAATTGCTGCATTAATTTCTGTGTCTTTATCAAGATTACTTCTGAAAGGAGCAGGAATTGCGCCTATTTTGTTAATTGCATCTGTAATTTCAGCTTTTACTCTGGCGTTTAGAGTTGGATTTTTTGCTTCAATAAATTTATCCAGACCAGTTCCTCTGTCGCTTTTATCAAATCCGCCCATATAAGCGTTTTCAATACCACGGATATTATATTGGAAGTCAATTAATGAATTCCAGCTGTACCATGATTCAACCAACAATGGATTTTTTGCTTCAAAAGGATCAACAAGTTTACCGGTACCAACTTCATCAGCTATAGTAATAACACCATTAATTAACTGATCAATTGCTGCTTCCTGAGATGCAAAACGGCTGCCAGCTTTACCAGCGTTAATAAATTCAACGTTGTATGAAGTAGTCCAGGATTTATATAATGACTCAACATCATCTTTAATAATTCCCGTAGTAACTTTTAGATACTGAAGTTCTCTTTCAGTAATATCTGCAACCTTTCTTGGTGCACCATCTCTGAATAATAAATATTCTGCAGTATGAAAACCTCTTATTGCAGGACCTTTATTTTCCAGCAACATATCTTTTGTAATTTCTTCGTTGCTGTTAATAACTTTATTTAACTCACCAAAATCTAAAGGCCAGCTGTCAAGAGAAGGATCTATATTAAAATCAGCAGCAGGGCCAAACAAGAAAGCTTCACTTGCTTCCCAGCCGATTCTTGCATCTTTCCAAGATTTACAAGCTGCATCTACATTAGCCTGAGTTTTGCTGGCAATTAATTTATCAATATTGGCTTCCATTTCAGTTGCAGCACCTTTGAACTGAGCATAGGTAGGAATAATTGTTTTATTTACATAACTATTGATAATACTTGTAAAATCGTATGATTCGTCAGGCCCAACAGGATTATTGTCATCGTCATTAGAATCACAGGCAACAAATAACAACATTAATACTGCCAAAATTGTAGATAGTAATTTTTTGTTCATTTTTATACCTTTTTTTGTTTTGTTAAGAAATATTTACAGACTTAAAAATCGTCCGGCAAAACCTACTGATAACCCGAAAGTATTTTCATCGTTATACTTTCCGCCACCAAGTTCACGCATTGAATAATCTGCTTTTATTACAAGGTTTGGCAGTGGATAATAATTCACGCCAAATGTTTTTACATTTCTTTTATATCTCTGGTCAGGTGTAGAACCTGATTCCATATCTTCCATTGAATTGTAATATTCATATCTTGCAAAAGGCATCAGCTTTTCATTTCTCAAACCAACCATTTCCGCAATGTTGTATCCTGCTTCAATTGCATAGTTTTTTGCATTTTTTGCAACCGGAGTTTGAGGATATTGTGCGTTTTTGGAAAGTTTTCTGTTGATTGATGAAATTTTTGCCGAGTTTTGCAAATTACCGTAAAGATAATGCCCTCTTACAATAAGATTGTTTGCATTATATTCACCGTGAAAAGAACCTATTGAAACGTTTCCGTCAATTCCTTTCATAATATCAGGTTTCTGAATATTTTCAGTTGTGTTGCCATAGTAACCTGAAACACCAATATTAAGACCCTTTAATCCTTTATACTCCAAACGAAGGACGTAAGCCATATTGGTAGCCTGAGTTAATTCAAACTTCTTCTGATATCCGCCCTTTATCCAGTTGGCAGATGAAAATCCGTTTGCATCAAGTCCGTTAACCATCTGCAATCTGTAGTCAAAGCCTTTGATATGACCAAAAATTTCAATACCTGTCTCGTGCCAGGTAACAGGTATAACTGCCTGTTCCCCTTCGGGTCTGGATGAAGTAAAATATTGAATTGGCAAATGCTTTTTGTTTAGTTGTCCCACCCCTACAATGAAGTGGCCAACGCGCAAATTAAGCATTTTGGAAAATGATTTGGTAATGTGAAATTGTTCAAGAACAACTTCGCCACCTTTTTCCTGTTCCATTTCAAACTCACCAAACTCTTCATACTCCAGTTCAAGTGCAGAACCGGTTCCGCCATGTTCAAACTCTATTTCAGTTGTGAACATGATGTCTTTTGTAAAGTTATAGGAGAATTCCAAAATGAAACGAGGTAAATCAACGGTTTGACGACTGTCAGAAAGGGAACCTTTTGGAGAAGCGAGTCTGTTAGGACCATAATCGTAGTGATTGAATAGAATTTCTCCATAACCTCCAATTGAAAATCTTTTATCTTGGGCAAAGAGAGCAAAAGATCCCATTATCCCGAATAAAAGAATCAATTTCAGAATTTTCTTCATTAATTCCTCGAATAGTTATTTGTTAAGTGATTTATTTTTACCTTGTTTATTTGAACTTAGTTTAAATACTAATATTAAGCCTATGCGAACTTAGTTTAAATAAATATTGCTGTCAAGCATAATTTCCTATTTTTTTGATAGGATTACAAAATTTTGCTATAAATATTTTAACTTAGTATTATGCCCAATAAACAGCCGGTCTATGGCAGACCGGCCTCAACAGCTTTGATTATATCGGTTAATTTAACCTTGAGATGGCGGAAATATCAATACAATTTAAAGCAGCTTCTTCTACTGCTCTTTTGAAAATTTCAAAATCTTCCTCAATAACGGTGAGTGTAACAAAACCGTACTTCAGACTTAAAGCTCTTTCTGCTTTTGCAAAAAGATCCTGTTTATCATATTCGTATACAATTTTGAGAGTGTCTTGCAAACTGTTTTCATCCAGATGAATTCTTACATATCTATATTGAAGGTTAAAACCATCACAACTTCCGCATCTGGAAATATTGCAAATGTTGCTTGGATTAATTTGATCCATAAATTCTCCAACAAGGAATTTCAGTACTTTTTTATTTTCTATCTAAACTTAATCTAAATAAACATTAACGTCAAGAAAATATTATCTTGTCGGAGAATTTATAATCGGCAAGTCTATTTTTCGAAAAGCTCTAATGTATGGTCAATCAATTTCTGACCACCCCAGTTACCGTGATGCGGAATAACAAGTTTTGCAGAGCCATATTTTGCTTTGACTTTTTTAACAGCATTCGGCCATTCTTTCATATTTGCATCGCCGGTAAAGCCAAGGGTTTTACTCTCGGCCGATTTAATCATACATC
>JBGRQB010000133.1:0-12692 GCA_041725875.1 Rhodothermaceae bacterium | reverse complement strand
CAAAAGAGTTTGATAGTAAAATCAGACAAAGTGCAAAGCGCGAACTTCAATCATTAATTAATGCGCTAAACGGAAAAATGGTTCCAACCGGAAAAGGAGGAGATCCAATCAGAAATCCAAATGCACTTCCTACCGGAAAAAACTTTTATGCATTTGATCCGTCGAAAATTCCTTCAAAGGCGGTTTATAAACTTGGCGCAAAAATGGCCGATGAACTTCTTAAAACTTACAGATCGGAAAAAGGGAGTTATCCTGGAAAACTGACTTTCAACTTATGGAGTACAGAATGTATCAGACACGAAGGAGTTCAGGAATCTCAAATTTTATATTTGCTAGGGATAAAACCAAAATGGAATGAATGGGGCAAGGTAACCGGACTCGAAGTAATTCCGAGACACATATTAAAAAGACCGCGAATAGATGTGGTAATGATTCCTTCAGGATTGTACAGAGATATTTTTTCAAACCTTATGCAGTTTCTTGATAAAGCTGTGGGCTTGGCAAAAAAACAAGATGAAAAAGATAATTTCGTTCGCCAACATATAGAGACGCTCAGAAAACAACTTATCGGTAAAGGCGTGGATAAAAAACTGGCTGATCGTTTAGCTTCGGTAAGGATGTTTTCTGTTGCGCCCGGCAACTACGGAACAGGAATGGAAGATGTTATTGAAGCTTCCGGCACCTGGGAAAAGGAAGAGGAAGTTGTATCTGTATTCTTTAACAGAATGAGTCATTTGTACGGACAAGGATTTTGGGGTGACAAAGCAGAGGAAAAAGAGAAACAACTGGACGGAATAAATTTCAGCAGTAAAGATTTGTTTAAGTCAGCTCTGAAAGATGTTAAAATTTCTGTGCACAGTCGTTCAACCAATCTGTACGGAACTTTGGATAATGATGATTTCTATCAATACTTGGGTTCTACCGCAATGGCTGTCAGATCAGTAAATGGAGAATCTCCTGAAGTTTATGTTACAAATCTGAGTGATCCTTCAAATCCGCGACAAGAATCATTAAACAAGTTTATGGGAAGGGAGATGCGTAGCAGATATCTTAATCCTGCCTGGATAAATAAAATGATGGACGAAGGATATTCAGGTGCCCGATTTATTAAGAGAGTTGTGTCGCATCTCTGGGGCTGGCAGGTTACTGTTCCCGAAACAGTTGATGAAACCAAATGGCAGGAAATGTACGAAGTTTATGTTGAAGATAAATTTGATCTGGATATAAAAGAAAAGTTTGAAGATGCAGATAATTTGTGGGCGTATCAAAATATTCTGGCAAGGATGATAGAAGTTACGAGAAAAGAATATTGGAATCCTGATAAAGAAGTTGTTGAGAAACTCACAAAAGAATTTGTGAACACAGTTGAGAAAGTCGGTCTGGCCTGCAGCGGCAACATTTGCGATAACAAAAAACTTTCTGACGCAATTGTAAAAAATATGGAACAGATTCCGGGTCTGAAAGCAAAAATTGACACTTACAATGAGGCTCTGACAAAAGTACAAAATGTTCAAAACATAATTGCAAAAGTTCCTGATCCGGCACAGTTTGCGAAAACCGAAGTAAATAAAAACTTAAAAGAACTTCCGCAAAAAACAATTGAAGGACTTGAAGTAACAGAGGTTAATAAAAAATCAAACAATGAAAATAGAAATGTTATAAAAGAACCTTCTGTGTGGATATTTGTTTTACTTATTATTTTTGTTTACGGATGGTATTCCAAATCAAAGAAAAGAAATGATACAATAAAATAGAGCTATTAAATCATAATAATATAATTTTGAACAGCCTGGTTTATGCCGGGTTGTTTATTATTAATGCCGCACTATTTATTAAAGCTTTTCAAAATAAATTCACTTCTCTCTTTTCCCTGTAATTCTTTGCTGGAAAATCATAGTTGAGGTAGCAGAAAGGAAGGCAAGAACAGCACCGAGAACAATGTTAAAAGATTGTGATGCCAGACCTTGTTGATCTCCATCTTCTTTTGCCGAAGTTTTAATCAACTCGTAAACCACCTTTTCAAAATCCTTCTGAAATTCTGAAAAATTAACATTTGTATTGTTCTTGGAATAAATGTTATAATGTTCCTTTAGTATTGTTTGATATCGTTCAATCTTTTTTTCCGGATGGTTAAATCCCTGATCGTAAAATGTAATGTACCCCGTAGCGATAAATAAGAAGAGATATATACATAAAATTGCCAGCCAGACAAAAAATTTATGGAGCTCCCTGTTTGGTGCTTTTTTTACCGGTTTTTCATTTGACTTGTCTCTGGTAATATCCATATTACAATTCCGTAATTAAAGGATGAAGACCGATACAATAGTTCTTTTATGCTGAACGTTTTTATTTATAGGGTTTAACTATTGCCGGTCTTCATCAGAAGTCAGGGGTCTGAATACTTGATAAAATGTTAAATTATAAATGTATTTCTTTCATCGGAAATGGTTCCGTTAGTCAGATATTTTTTTGTTACTTCTGCTCTGTGCGCAGCATCTGTCATAGGATATTTCCCGTAAGTTTCTCTTATATTCAAATACTTGTTTATGAATTCTCTTTCATCATCGGTAGTCCAAAATTCCGGATGTCCGAGTTGTAGTTCCTGAAGAGCTTTTTCAAGACAAGGCTTTATATATCCGGGTCTGTTAACATGATTATCCAGAATCAATCCTACTGAATATTCAGAAGTGGCCAGCTCTGCTATGTGATGTTTACCTATCAGATAGTTATCTGAGCGATAAAACTTTTTGATACGTGACAAAGCATGTTCAATCTGGATTGCTTTAACATTATCATCCTGGCAAGCAAGCCAGAAGTAATAAGCCCAATGAATATTCCTTAATTTTTCCTTTTCAAGCGATGATAAAAGTTTCATACTGTTCAAAGTGAAATAACCGTAAATATCATCAGTTTCAGTAACATTAAGACCGAGTCTGCCAAAGTATTTGTTAAAAGTATCCGGTACTTTGTTCTTGATTTTTTGAAGCAGCGCAGGAAGTTCTCCTTTATTGTTATCGGCACCAATTGTCCATTGAAACATACCTACAGTCAGAAAAGAATTATCCCAGGTATTAATAGCATCCAGATTACCTTCATTTTCAGAAACCGAAATCATTACGTTTATAGCTGATTCAGTAAGATTTAATTTCTTTAACCGTTCTTTATTGCTGTTTATAAAATCAACGGCTTTTTGTTTTCCTACATAAAAAATTCCTTTTTTATATTCATTAAATCTTACCTTTTCTATACCGTTTGAAACATAGATTCTTTTTTTATTGTTTTCAGTAACCCGCTGGATTTTCAGGTTTCCGATGGAAACTTCTTTATGCTCGTTTCCAATGTTCCAGTGTTCACCCAAAAGGGGAGAGTAGTTTTCAACTATCAGACTGGCAGCCTGTCTTGAAAGATATTTTTTATCTGCCGGTAAATTATTTTTTTCGCAAAAAGCATTTAGTGCATTAGAAGTTGAAGAACCAAAAATTCCGTCAGCGCCATATTTGTCCCAACCAAGATCATTGCCATAACCTAAATCATTTAATGTTGTTTGCAGAGCAATGATTCCTATTTTATCGCTGGAGTTTTTACAGATATTTTCTTCAACGGAATTTTTATCGATCAGACTTTTCAAATATCGCAGATCATCAACAAGTTCAACAAGACGCACTAATTGGTTGGCAATTTCCTCAGAAACAAAACTGCCGTCGGAATTAATACTGTTTTTATTACTAAATATGGCAACTGCGTTTTTTGTACTCTTTCCGTAATTTCCGTCAGCACCAAATTTTTGCCAGTTTAATTCGTTAACAAACCCAATTTCGTGTAAAATAATTTGCAGACTCCTTATTTCATTTATTGCCTGGGAACCTGTTCTTAATTTTTCCTCAATCTGGTTTGATGCAATCAAATTTTCTATTAGAGATATATTTGACAAAATTTCCTCCTTTTACGAAACTCCGGAGAGCTGCTTTACCTCTGGCAAAGGCAATATCAAGCAACTCCCCGGAACCCGACATTGTTATGTCGGGTCTCCGTAAAAAATGTGACCAGAGTAATTATGATTGATATCGTGATAATGTTTATATCCTCCGAGCACATGAGGGGCGTGCCTCATATTACCCTGACCGTCACATAATGATTCTGCTAAAGTGTGGGCATTTTTTTTCGTTCCCCACACATCTTTACCGCTTTTGATTCTCCTTGCTGCATCGGCTTTTTCAATTTTATGCGCCTGGTCAATTACAACTTCTGCATTTTTTATATATGCTTTATAGAATAATGACATAATTCTTCTCCTTAAATTTCAATTGAGTTATATAGCTTATTTCCAGGTTGTAGTTAATGAAGTTATTTTTGACAGAGCCGAAGATTTTCCAACTGCCTCTGCTTTAAGATTATCGTATAAATCAGTATTCCAATATTCTTTGGTAAGTGGAAGTTTTCCGGCACTTGTTGGTGTACATACTGCATTGTTTTCTGTTGGCATATTAGTACCGAATTTTTCAACCATATTATGCCATGCATCAACTATCCAGTAATATCCGTCAAATTTAACAAGTGAATAGCAGTGGTTATCATCACCGTAATCTTCAACAACCTGATATGTTTTGAACCCTTTCAACCGCAGCAGGATATCTGTATATACACCATATTCCCCGCAGTTTCCTGATTTTAGCTCAAGTATATTTGCCAGGTATTTTTCTTTGTTAGCAGTATCAATATGACCATCTCTCAACAAGGACAGTTTACGTTCTTTTGAAACTACATAAAATTTACCTGCTTCCAGTTCGGCATTTTCATTGTAGCGTGAGAGTTTGTTTGTTGGTTCTCCCAAATGGTTTCTTACAATTTCAATACATTTTTTTGCTTTTTCTTCAAATGTAGAATTACTATAGGTACTCATATTACCTCCGAATAAGTTGGTTATTGTGAATTGAGTTTATTTTTCAGGCTTAACAGCTGCGTCCAGCTGTTTTCCTGTTCATCAGGTTTTTCGTTTAATATTATACTTTCAGGTGGTGCACCTTTTCCCATTCTATTGTCAAAAATCCAGCTGTCGCCATTATCAAATGTTTTCTTTTTTATATGCAGGTTCAGCAGATAATTATCTTTGGAATCGGAGCTTTCCTGAAAGAGAGATACAACCGTATTATTAGATTTATCTTTGTGAGGACCTTTAACTACCCACAAATTGTTTTCTTTTATGGCTCTTTTAATCTCTTCATATTTTAATGCTCCGTTTACAATTAATATTTTAATCTCCGTTTCAGAAAGGGCAGGAGATAGTATCGGTTCCTGGTTCCAGTTGCTGTTTATTTTAAGTGGCATAAAAACTCCTTTTAATTTTCTTATAGATTTCCGATTAATATTTTACTACGTCATTAAATTTGTTTTTGAAGTTTTTATCACCTATAAGATTATTTATATCAGGAGTTAACCGGGCAGTTATGTCTGTAATAGAATTAAGCTTGTTAAGCATATTTTTGAAGTTATCTGTTAAACCCCCAAGTGAAGGAACAGAAGGTATCATATTTTGTAACTGCTTTAACGGCTTTTTCAAAATCCTTTGTGCAATTTTCATCATCTGGCTCAGACCCGGTATTTTGCTGACTCCTTCAAGGATATCATTTATAGAGGCGGAAAAGAATCCCAGAGAAATTTTCTTATCTAAAAGTTTG
Organism: Rhodothermaceae bacterium; assembly: GCA_041725875.1. Lineage (GTDB taxonomy): Bacteria > Bacteroidota > Ignavibacteria > Ignavibacteriales > Melioribacteraceae > JBGRQB01. The sequence continues at coordinate 7,017 of JBGRQB010000133.1, read as the reverse complement.
TTTAACTTTCCCAAAACTTTTCCCAATTCGCCAAATTGATTTATTGAATCTTCAATTGGTTTGATAATTTTTTTCAAAATTCCGCAAATATTCAGAAGCACATTTAAGCTGCCTGCTATGCTGTTGAGCTTGTCGATAAAATGAACAACAAAGAACATTGGCCATTGGAGTATCTGATTTAACTGTTTTGAAAGCGTTTCCAGTTTTTCCTGTTGATCTTTTTTATATCTGCCTTCTTTTAGAGGAATAAGTGCTTCATTCATTGAGAGGATCAGTTTATGCTCTTCCAATGCAAACTCTTTTAAGAAGGTTACCACAGGCAATACTTTTGCAAGGTAGCTTCTTATTTTTATTAGTTTGTTACGAAGCGGTCGGATCTGTTTTTCAATTTTGCTTACATTTGTCTTTATCGGGTGAACAATTTGCTTTATAGATTGTACCGCTGTTTTTACTACTTTTGCAACAACACAGACATAAGGCACGTTTGAAAGTCCGAGCAGAACTTTATCTGTAACAAAAAGAAGGGTGTCCAGTTCTGTTAATCTGTCTGATAGCGTTTTAGGAATTTGAAGCGCTTCAATTGTATTTGCCAGCAATGTATCAATCCGTCTGAGATTATTCTCAAGTTCTTCAAGTTTTTTATAAATGATATTTAGATTCTCAGTTAACTTACAAGTGAGGTTGTTATTGTTTTTCATATTTACCTCGTGCTGTTTTTTTTGAACAATGGATCAAAGAAACCTTTAGGTGGTTTTTCCGGTGAGTAATCGATACAGAAAAAAGCATCTGCTTCATCCTCTGTTTCTTTGATGATTAGTTTTTTCAAATTTTTATCTATTTGCAGAGTCACTTCGTTTTTTGTTTCAGGATCAATCATTATGATCTCAGTAAGAGTTTCATTTTGTTCAACAACTTTACAGGCAATCATCTGTTTATAATTTGCAGAAGGGAGTTTGTTTTCTATAATACAGGCAACAACGGGAATATTATTATTAAGATTTTCCTTAACTATATTTAGCTCTCTTTCTGTTTTTTCAAAAAGCCATTTTTCACCACCTGCAACAGGGAAGTTTATCATTAAGTCAAGCAGCTTAATGTTTATATCAGGAAATAATTTGAACTTTCTTTTTAGAATTTTTGAGAAAACTTTATCGGGAATTAATGGTTCCGGTAAAAAATCTTTTACAGCAGCACAGACCAGATATTCAGAAAAGAAAAGTTCCATATTTTCAACAGCTCTCTTTTGAAAATAGGTTTGCCATTTTTTCTTTTTCCAAAATCCTTTTGGAGAGATACGTTTTATTTTATTGTTAAAGCAATCGAGCGATAAGTAAGCTTTCAGTCCACTGTTGTTTAGCAGTAAGGTATCAGTTTTATCTAAATTTAAGATCAATGATTTTTCAAGTTCATAAAGTCCGCTGATTTCACCAAAACATAAGTCAAGCACCTTAACTGCTTTTGCATAACATTTTTCCCTCAAATCTTTTGAAAAGATGTTTTTAACTGTCTGGTTCAACCATTCATCTTCAAAAAAGAGGAAATCTTTCTGACTGACAGTTTGCAAGGGGATGCTATTATTTTTTTCTTTTTTCTTCAGCATTTTGATTTAGCTTTTACGGTTTCTTTTTGATCTTCTGTTTTTTCTTAAGTATCCGGAGATTGAAGGAGGCATAGCAGCATTTTTAACAGCTTCCGCTTTATTCAATCCGTCTTCAAGTTCTTTTATTGCTTGTAAACCTTTATGGGAAGTATTTTTATCAAGACTGATTTGCAAGCCGCAGTTTTTACACTTTATAGGTACTCCCATAAATAGCATTGCCATTTCAATATGAATGTGTGACTGACACTCAGGGCAGGGAAAACCGGGATCGGCCTGGGTATTTTGAGCAGAGGTATTTAACATTTTAGTCTCCAGATTTAATGAACTATTTTTAATTTTCTGTTATAATTATCCAGCGCACCGCAGGAGAGAGTAATGGAAATCTCTTCACCTGATTCGGCTCCGGTAATTCTGAAAGAAGCGGTGCCATTTACTGTTTTAGTCTGGTTGGCTTTCAGTTTTTGTTCTCCTGCAGATAACTCGGCCTTTGTTCCTGAGATAAAACATTTAACAGGAGTGCCGTCTTTTACAGAACTGCCTTCTTCATCTCTTATGCTGACCTTTATCAAAATTTGAGGAGCAGTGTTTAAGCCGAATGTTGAGAGAGTATTACCTTTTATTTCGTCATCTTCTGTTGTTTTACATATCTTAACAACCATTGAAGCCGGCGATCCTTTTGCTTTTTCAACTATTACTCCGTCATCCATTAATTCAAGCAAGTGACTTATTCCGGTTGGCAGATCAGCAGGTTCAAGTTTTAATTTTACTTTCATCTGCATTTCGGAGTTTTGCTTTGAACCACTGCTTCCCGGTGCATTGCTCATTGCGGTTTTCATTTGTAATCGGTTTGAAGACAAATAATTACTTTGATCAGAAGAATCGGTATCACCAGTTTCACCGGTATTCTCTTTTTGAACACCTGAAGCATCATTTTGTACTGACTCAGATAAGAAATCAGTAACCTTTAAGTAAAACTCCAGTTCAGCATCCTTTACCTGCATCATAGGAATTGGCACAAGAGAGAGAAGAGGAATTTTAACATCATTTTCCTCGTAGGTACCATTTCCGATTCTTTTATTTTGTCTAAAAGTTGCCATTCGTAACCGACCCATATCATCACTGTCAGATGAAGGATCGGTAAACCCGAATTTTTCAATAAACTCCAGCGTTGTTTGTGCTGCCTGATATTCTGCCTGGATAAAAGCAATTAAAGGAGCACCCAGCAATTCATAAAAATTATGTGAATCATTACTTGGCATTTTATACTCCTGTTTATTCCGGAATCAATTGTCTTATTACTTTTCCGTCTTTTTCCTCAATTTGCGTCCACACATAATTTTTAATGGCTGCACTAAATTTCAGACTTGATACTGTATCTTTATCTTTGTTTTGCAGGCGTTCGGCAGAAGTTTCTACAATCAATTCGTAGTTTGCTCCGGCTTTGCCTATCCATAGAATTGTATTACGCATCTCTTTTAGCAGGTTGTCAATGTTGAACCTGATTCTTTCGGCATAGGATAAATTGGTAAGGTAGTTTTTTAGTTCACTGAAAAGTTCATCATCATATATTTGAACTTTAAAGATATTTTCAACCGGTTCCAGTGCATCTTTGTAGTTAAAAATAAATCCGTCGGTAACCAGATTTTCTTTATGTTCTGTAAAGTAATCGAGAATACTGAGTCTGATTCTTTCACGGAAATTTTTACTGTTCAGTTTTGCATCTAATGCATGCCATAATTCTTTAATTCTTTCCCCATTGGGGTTTTCACTGCTTTGAAGTTGAGAATCCACGGCAGTGTTTACTTGTCGGTAAAAAAGATCAATATTTTTTTCTGCGAGCTCTTCACCAAATCTTTCAAAGTTTCTGTTAACTATTTGGTTGATCTTGATAGAGTTTATTTCAGGATCTTCATTGTCAATTTCATTACTCTTTTTTATCCCTGAAATAGAAAACTTCAAATCTACTTCCAGATCGGAAATATCAACTCTTGGAACCGGAAATCTTCTAAGCACAGGATCTTTCTGATAAGCAAAGCTTGCATCGCGTGCGTATATATCGGAAGATACGCGAGCCTCTCCTATATCTCGTAAAATTGATCCGAGTACATTTTCAAAAGTTGCCATTATTTCTCCTTGTATTGTTTTATATAATTAATCCTGCCCCTGTTAAGAGGCAGGTAGTAATTGATTTTTTTTAAGTTGTAGCTTTTACAGAAATTGATAAATCTTCCGCAGCGCCTGCAACAAAAGTCAAATCTAATTGGTCTCCTTCATTTACTGCATCATAAGAAAATTTAAATGTCGCTTTTCCATCAGCAGTTTTAGCTCTGTTTGTTGCTTTTCCGTTAACAGTGATTTTACCTGTTATTCCTGCTGTGATACATTTGACTATGGTGTCGTTACTAACAGCATCACCTTCTTTATCAGTAACTGTTACGATGATTTCAGCATCGCCACCGGCGGTTTTAATTTCCGGAGATGTTTCAATTGCTATCTGTGCAGGTGATTTAAGTGCAGGTGCTGATTCAATACTTTTTTCAAGCATATTTAATACTTTTTCCAAACCACCAGGCATATCATCCTGTACAGCGTGTACAGAAATATCCATTGTATATTCAACAGAATATTTTGAATCGCGTGATGAACTGGAATCTTTTTTACTTGAATATCCAGCACTAAATTTTGCTTTACCCCAGCCCCATCCTGCACTGGCTGATGCATTAACATCTACTGAACTGCTTGAACTGCTTTTGTCATTTGTAGAGGTATCGGCTGAGATTTTTGCTTTGAAGTTTATTGTCATATCATCAATACGCAGGTAAGGTATTGGAACAATTGCAAGTATCGGAACAGTTAATTCAACTTTTGATTCTTCTTTCATATAAAAGAAAGTAACGTTACGAACTTCACCGTCATCTTTAATTGCTACTTGTTTAATGAACTCAACACTTGTGTTTGCTGCCTGAGCCTGTGCTTCCACTGCTGCGTTTAAAGGACCGCCAATAAGACTTCCAAATGGTATTGCTCCCAATTGAGATGTTGCTTGTGATTGAATGTTTGACATTTCTTAACTCCCTGTTTGTTCGAGAAATAGAATTTTAATTTTTTTTACCGTTTGTCATATATGACCAGATGTTGAAAAATTGAATTATAATTCGACAGGAATATAGCTTCAGGGCAATAGCAAAAATTAGAATTGGTGATGTAGTATCTGTTGAAGGTGATATGAATTAAAATCAGGGTGATGAAATGTTTGTGTGCGGAAGAAAAGAATTTTGGAAAAACTAATTGAGTATATAAGGAAATACAAAAGTGAAAAATAATAAGATATGAATGCAGGAATTAATAAAGGATATTGAGACTTGCTTTTATGTGGTTTTTATATTTTTTACCAATTGGCAAATGTTTTTTGTTTAATCTTACAGTAAACTCTTCAAAGTTGAATTCAGTGACTTCCTTCAAATTAACAGCATAATTTTTATGAACTCTTACAAACTCATTTTGGGGCAACCGTTTAAGCAGTTCATTTAACGATTGCTTTATTGTAAAATTACCTGATGCTGATGAAAGAGTTGAATAGTTGGAAGCAACTTCAATATATTTTATAGTTTCAACAGGAACCTTTACAATATTTTGCATCTTTTTTACAAACAGTATATTGCTTTTACTCTGCTTCTGTTCAAGATCACAATTTGTAAAAAAGGGAGTCACTTCATAACCTTCAGATTCGAGTTGTAATTTTAACTTTTCTACTTCTGCAGAGTTATCAGCAATAATTTGAACTTTTATTTTCTTCATTTAACTTTTCACATTTGACTGAAACAGGAGATTTATCCGGGGGATATCAATTCCTGTAAGAGTGTTTAACAAAAATAGAACTGGTTAATTTTGATATGTAAATGTATGAGTTAATAACTGCTCAGAGGAGAGAGTAAATACCCGGTCTTGTGAAAAGGGTATAAATACCTAAAAGTAACTTTCTGTAAAAGCAGAAGAGTTGATGTTGAAAATATTTTGTGAAATTGCAAAAATTACAAGTCCGGCAGTATTTTTAACTCCGGTCTTTAACAACAGATTTGTTCTGTGTCCCTCCACAGTTCTTTTGGAGATAAATAATTTTTCAGCAATTTCCTGATTGGTAAACTGTTCACAAATAAGTTTTAATATTTCCAGTTCCCGTTGAGTTAAATTTTCTTTAGCTGAAAACTTAGGTTTCGGAACCCTTGAAGAAATTTGAAGTTTTAACACATCAATTTGATCTTCTAAAAAATGATAATCAAAATTGATAACGTTTTGAATAACTGTAACCAGCTTTTGTGGCGGAATGTTTTTGGGGATAAAAGCACTTACTCCCGATTTAAGCATATAACCTATAAATGTTTTTTCATAATAAGATGACATAATTATTATCTTTATATCAGGATAATGTTTTTGCAGATAATAAGTGGTTTCTAATCCGTCCTTTGATTTCATTCGTAAATCGAGAAGTAACACCTTGGGATTTGTTACGCTGTTTTCGAGATTTACTAAAAAATTATCCCCATTGTTTGCAGTAATACTAACATCGAACAAGTTTGTTTTTTCAAGATAACTTTCCAATAAATCAACTATCAGTTTTTCATCATCAACAATTGCAATTTTTGTTTTTTTCATCAGACTTCCGGATTATTGCAGAGTTTATCAACATAATAAAACAACACCCTTTACCCGGAGCTGTTTTAAATTTGAAGACACCATTTAAATATTGCATCCGGGATTCAATGTTTTTTAATCCCGCCTGACTTCTGCAATGTGAGTCTGTAAAACCGATACCATTATCAGTTACTCTTACCGCGATATGATTGTTTGTCTGGCGATACCAGACTGAAATTTTGTTTGCGTTTGAATGCTTTATAATATTGCTGAACAATTCTTGTATAATTCTGAACAGATTTAATTTTACCGATACAGGAATTTCATAATCTGAGTGTGTTTTGTGAAACGTATTTAGTTCAAAAGATTGAGCCAGAGGGGTTATATAATTATCTATAAGCTCCGGTAAATCAGTGTAATCAAGCAGGGGAGGGTTTAACTGATGTGAAATGTTTCTTGCTTTGTTAATTGCGTTACTTAGTAATCTGTCAACAGATTCACTATCCTGAGTTGTTCTGTGCAACAGCAAGATAACATTTAAATCACTTACCAGATCATCATGAAGTTCTGCTGCAATGCGATTTTTTTCATTTTCCTGACTCTCAATTACAGCGTTTAACAATTCTTTTTGATGACTGAAATGCGGAACGTTACAAATACTTTGAATATTAATAATCAAAGCAAAATAATTTCTGGCAGATAGTATTATTCCCGGTTCTGCTAATAAAATTAAAACACAAACCATCTCTAAACAAATTACAAAAATTTCAAGTCCTTGCCATTCC
>JBGRQB010000132.1:0-12795 GCA_041725875.1 Rhodothermaceae bacterium | reverse complement strand
GTGCTCTTCCGATCTGGATTCATTTACAATCGGCGGAGCCACGGTTCTGCACGACGGGAATAAGTTTAGAATGTGGTATAACGGAAGTGACGGATTTAATCATCGTATTGGCTATGCCACCTCAGCCGATGGCGTTAGCTGGACTAAACATACTGGCGGTGCTGTAATGAATATTGGTGCTGATGGCACTTGGGATGATGTTCACATATTTTATCCTTGCGTTATATATGATCAAAACACTTTTAAGATGTGGTATAGCGGATTTGATTCGCAAAACAATTCAATAGGTTATGCAACATCTCCTTAGCATAAGTGAAAACTTAACAAATAGACCCTGCTTTAAGCAGGGTTCTTTATAAATAGCAATTATTGCAATATAGAAACCTTGGTTATTACAGTGAGATTAAAACGGAGTTATTACCTCTTTAAAGGCCAGGTAGAGGCCACTTAGAGCGGAGTTGTAGACTAGGTGGATTGGATTTATTCAGTAGTCGATGACTTTAGTCATCGCTAATAATTAAAACACACCCGAACCGGCACCTGAGTGCCAGGTTCTGTAAAAAGTCTGCCATTTTGTCATACCGACTTAAAAATATTTCTGCAAATCAGTGTACCCAAAACGACAGTTACTTTTCAGTTACAACAAGATAAATTTCAGATGCCGTTAAACAAAAACAGGAGGAAAAAATGGCAGAAGTATCAGGAAATGTAATTGGTAATGTAAAGGGTAAACTGGGCAACCTTTCGGCCAGAGTGAGAAATGGTAAAACCTATCTCGGGGCCAGACCCTCATCATTCAAAGTCAGCAACGATCCCAAAAGCAAAAAGGTGAGAGGCTGTTTTAAAGTTTCGGTTGATCTGGCAAAAACAATTATTGCTCTCCCGACTCTTGAGGAACTTTGGCGCAGGATAAAACCAAAAGGTATGTCGGTTTTTAACCTGCTGGTAAAGGAAAACTTTGATTCAGCCTCAGAGCAGGAACCCACGGCAGATAATGTTATAAGTCCGGAAGGATTTTCACTGCCGGTTACTGCATCAGCCGTAACAGCAGATGATCTTACCTTTGAACTGGCAGCACTAAACAGCGCAGGTGTTTTTGAAAGTAATGAAAAAGATCTTTCGTTAAACGCAATTATTGTTTACAAAAATCCCTCTGATCCGGAAGATGAACCTTATGGCATTGTAAGGTTTGCTAAAGAGGAGAGCGGATTTGATTTTACCAAGGTTTACAGCGGAAGCTTTTCACTTAATGTTCTGCAGAAAGCCCTGGCTGCCAAATATCAGGATAAGATAATTTATCTTGCTGTTGCAACCAAAACATCCGGAGGAGAAATAATTCAGTGCTCCTCAACCTATGGTAAAGAGATCTGATTCTTACAAAAAAATCCTTCCGAAAAAATATTCGGAAGGATTTTAATTTATTCTTTTGAAAAAGATATTTCAGATAAAAAACTTAATCAGTAAAAACATTATGAAAATGCTCTTCAAGATATTTTTTTGTGGGAATGATATCATCCTTGTTTGTTAAATCGGGCACGTGCTCACTTACAGGGTAACAGTAAAGTGATTTTGGATATTCCTTTAACATATTTTTAATTGCGGTGGGAAGTTCCTTTTCGTTTCTGACCGGATTAACAGGACAATTTTTCAGGTAGTCAAAAATCATATTATATTTTAACTTAAAGATATTCATACTCACGCGGGTAACACCATCCTTATCACGCGAAGAAATTATCTGATCCTCACTTGGTTTTTCAATTATATCAGCAAGGAAATTGTTTTCATCTCTCACTGTTACGGCATAAGCTTTTACACGATCACCTGAAAACTGAAAACCCTCTGCATCATAATCAATCATTGCGTTGCTGTGCTCTGAACAGAGAAGTGTTTTAAGTGCGTTTTGAGAATAAAGGTTATCACTGTTCATAACCGTAAAGCTTTCATCTTTCCATTCAGGCACTGCTGATAAACCTTGAAAGAGAGCATCTGCGGTTCCAAAAGGCTTAACCCTGTCGGAAGGAATATGCTGAACAGCAAATTTAATATTCAGTTCTGGAAAGACTTTTTTATCACTGTAATACTCTTTCATTGCGTTGTCTTTTTCACCAATAACAATCAGTGCGTTTTGGTAGCCCGACTCACATATATTATAAAGAAGGTAATCGAGAAACGGTCTGCCGTTATTACCCACACTTATCATTGATTTCGATTTTGACTCGGCTTCCTGTAAAAACTTCTTGTCAATTGCCGAATCTGTTTCTACAGATTTTTTCATTCTGGAAGAGATTCCGCCTGCCAGAATAACTGCATTTTTATTACTCATTTTTATACTCATAAAATTTTAATTCTTACTAACTGAATTTAAGTCTTGGCAACAATTTTAATAAAACAAAAACACCTATAGCTGAAACAGTCGAAGCAACAATTGCAGAAAGAGTATTGTTGTATATCCAGAAGCCTGTTGCAAAAAGTGCTGAGTAGACAGTTATTGTTCCGATAAACATCATCAATATTTCAGTTGGAAGTTTATTTTCTATTGGAGGATGATCTTCAGCTTCAAGTTCGGTGTTGATTTCCTTCCATCCGGGTCCGCCCGGTTTGGTAAGTTTCACAAAGTTTTTAAGTACTGATTTGTCAGTAGGCTTTGTTGCAAAAGTAACAATAAGCCAGCTTGTGGTTGTAATGATTATTCCTAAAACAAGCTGCCAGTGGGAAGTCTGCCACCATTCAGGTGAAACACCTTCTTTGGCCTGAGGAACAACAAACTGGAAAAGGAGAGCAGCAATAAATGAAACAATCATTGCAGAGATTTCGGTAAAAGCATTTATTCTCCACCAGAACCATCTGAGGATAAAAATTAATCCTGTGCCTGCACCAATCTGCAGTAGTATATCAAACGCCTGTTTTGCATTTTCAAGCCAGAGTGCAACCACTGCTGCAAATACCATAAGAATAACAGTAAAAATTCTGCCCATTCTTACCAGTTCTTTTTCAGAAGCTTCAGGCTTAACAAAACGTTTGTAAAAATCATTAACAACATAAGAAGAACCCCAGTTAAGATGTGTGCCTATTGTTGACATATAAGCTGCAACAAGAGAAGCTACAACCAGACCAAACAACCCTTTTGGCAGAAGCGTCATCATAACAGGGTAGGCAACATCATCTTTAAGATACTGATCGCTGATTTGCGGGAACTGTGCTTTTATATCTTCCAGACCCGGAAACAAAATGATTGAACATAAAGCAACAATTATCCAGGGCCAGGGTCTGAGTGCATAATGGGCAACATTAAAAAGAAGAGTTGCGCCGACTGCATTTTTTTCATCCTTTGCAGAAAGCATTCTCTGGGCAATGTAACCGCCGCCGCCCGGTTCAGCACCCGGATACCAAACGTTCCACCACTGAATTGCAATAGGAATTACAAAGAGAGGAATAAGGAGCTCGGTATTTGAAAAATCGGGGAGAAAAGATAATTTATCCTGCAAAGCGGGGTGACTTATCATCCCTGATAAACCGCCAACCTCAGGTTGATCGAGCGCAACAAAAGCAGCAATTACAGCACCTGCCATTGCAATTCCGAACTGGAAAAAATCAGCCCAGATAACACCTTTTAATCCGCCGAGAGTTGCGTAAAGAACAACTGCAAAAGAAGCAATTGTTATTGTTGTATATTTATCAACGCCAAACATTACGGAACCGATTTTAATTGCTGCAAGAGAAACGGTTCCCATAATCATTACATTGAAGAAGAGTCCTAGATAAATAGATCTGAATCCGCGCAAAAAGGAAGCCATTTTTCCGCTGTATCTTAATTCATATATTTCAAGATCGGTCATCACTTCAGATCTGCGCCACAATTTTGCATAAACAAATACCGTAAGCATTCCGGTAAAGAGAAATGCCCACCAGACCCAGTTTCCGGCCACGCCGTTTTTTCTTACAATATCAGTTACAAGGTTCGGGGTATCTGCTGAAAAAGTACAGGCAACCATTGAAACGCCAAGGAGCCACCAGGGCATTTTTCTGCCTGAAAGAAAAAACTCTGCCGAACTTTTTCCCGCAGTTTTTGAAGCTGCAAAGCCTATTCCTATCACTATAATAAAAAAGGCAATTATGATAACCATATCAATCATATGAAACATACAAAACTCCTGTGTTGTCAGTTATGCTAATGATGAATAAATCAGTTTTGAATATAACTTAAAATATTCATATCTAAAATAAATTAGATAAAGTTCTGAATAATTTAATCAAAAAGGAGTAAAGTGACTAAATATCAGATTACTGAAAGGAATAATAAAAAAAATAGTACAAAAAATGAATTATATTTAAAAATATTTAAATAATATATGGGCTTTATTAAATATATTCAATTCAATAGAGTTAAATTAAACATCAATAGTAGAATTTTATTAATTATTCATCAGGTTATAGTGTTAAAAATGAAATAATTCTATTTAATAAAAAATAAAAAGAAAAAATTATTGCTAATAACAGAAAAAAAAACTAAATATAGGGTGTAAAAGTTAAAATATTATAAATACCGGTTTTTCTGGTCGGGATATTTAACGAAAAGAGAGAAATCTCTCTATATAGAAGGTATTGAAAATATGGTAATAACTAAAATTGAATCTTCGGCTCCCGGAAGAGTTTGTCTGTTTGGGGAACATCAGGATTATCTTAATCTTCCTGTTATACCCTGCGCAATCAATCTCAGAGTGTCAATAAGCGGAGAAACAGCAGAGAAATCTGAGGTAAAACTTAATTTACCTGATATTAATGACAGTGAGAGTTTCATACTTACAGATAAATTGCACTATAACAGAGAAAGAGATTATTATAAAAGTGTTATTAATGTTTTACTGAAAAAAGGGTTTACATTTTCAGGAGGAATTACAGCAGAGGTAAGGGGTGAAATACCTATTAACTCAGGCACTTCAAGTTCATCTGCTTTAATTGTGGCCTGGATAAACTTTCTTACGCAGACAAGTGATCAGTCGGTTACCCTTAAACCGGAAGAGGTTGCAGAACTTGCTTTTCAGGCAGAGGTTGCAGAGTTTAATGAGCCGGGCGGAAAGATGGATCATTTCTCCTGCGCGGTAGGAGGATTATTCTTCCTTGATTTTCAACCTGAGATAAAGGTAAAAAAATATAAAGGGGGATTAAAAACATTTGTGCTTGGCGATTCAGGAGAACCAAAGGATACAAAGGGGATTTTATCCAGAGTAAAAAATGGTGTGCTCTCAATTGTTGAAAGTCTGAAAAGCTTTGAACCGGGATTTGAGATCAGAAAGTGTGAATCAGATGATCTGGAAAAATACAGAGGGATCTTAAATCAGGAACAGATTGAACTTCTTAAAGCAACAGTTAATAATTATAAAATTACTCTTGAGGCTGACAAGCTTCTTTCCGAAGAAAATGTTGATGATAAAAAGATAGGCGATTTGCTGAACAAACATCATTCAATATTAAGGGATGAACTTAAAATATCTACACAAAAAATTGACCGTATGATTAATGCAGCACTTGAAGCAGGTGCTTACGGAGCAAAAATTAACGGCTCGGGCGGCGGCGGATGTATGTTTGCCTATGCACCGGAAAACCCTAAAGATGTTGCGGAAGCTATTATAAAAGAAGGCGGCAGAGCATTTATTGTTGAGCCGGACAGCGGAGTAAAATAAGTAAAGTAAATATAATTCAAGCAAATAAACAGAGGTCAGGATGTCTAAACTTAACAGAAGAAACTTTATTAAGTCAGCCGCAATAGCAAGTGCGGGAGCTGCACTTACACCCGGATTTTTGAAAGCAGAAGAGAAAACCGAGCCTGTAAAAAAGAGCAGGTTATTTAAGAATAAAGTTAATCTTGCTTTTATAGGTGTGGGATTAAGAGGAAGAAACCACGTTAATAATGCTGCCAAAAGAGATGATGTTTTTATCTCGGCTATTTGCGATACAGACCCTGATGCAATTAAAAGAACCCAGAAACTGTTAAAGAAAAACAACTGTAAAGAAGCCAAAGTTTACACAGGCGACGATTACGCGTTTATGAAATTGCTTGAAGATAAAGATATTGACGCTGTTGTTATTTCAACACCCTGGCTGTGGCATACAAGAATGGCTGTGCAGGCAATGAAAGCTGGTAAGTATACCGGACTTGAAGTAAGTGCTGCAAACACTCTTGAAGAATGTTGGGATCTGGTAAACACATACGAAGAAACAGGCTCTCACTGTATGCTGCTTGAAAATGTATGCTATGCAAGAGAAGCTCTGGCGGCATTAAAGATGGTGCGCGAAGGAGTTTTTGGCGAAGTTGTTCACGCAACCTGCGGTTATCGTCACGATCTCAGATTTGTAAAGTTTAATGACGGTAAAGGTCCTTACGGCAACGGAGTAGAGTTTGGAGAAAAAGGATTTTCAGAAGCAAAGTGGAGAACACAACATTCGCTGTTAAGAAATGGTGATGTATATCCTACTCACGGTATCGGACCCGTAGCAACCTGGTTTGATATAAACCGGGGTAACAGATTTGTTTCTATGACTGCAAGAGCAACAAAATCTGTGGGTCTGCACGACTATATTGTAAACCACCCAAAAGGAGGAAAAGACCACCCAAATGCAAAACTAAAATGGAAACTGGGTGATATAATTACAAGTGTTATAAAAACCGCAAAAGAAGAAACAATAATTGTTACTCACGATACAAACCTTCCTCGTCCATACTCCTGGGGTTTTACATTAAACGGCTCAAAAGGTGTGTGGAACGGACAATTTGAAGGAAAGAGAATATTTATAGAAGGTGCAGGCAAGGGACACAACTGGCTTACCGACAAAAAATATGATGAATATATGAAAAAATATGATCATTCACTTTGGGTTGAGGAAGGTAAAAAAGCAAAAGGAGCCGGACACGGCGGTATAGATTTTTTCACAATGAAATCATTTATAGAAGGTGTGAAAAATGAGCGGGCACCTGAAATAGATGTTTATGACGCAGCGGCCTGGAGTGCAATAACTCCTTTATCGGAAGCATCTATATTAAACAACAGCGCCCCTCAGGATTTCCCTGATTTCACCAGAGGACGATGGATCAACAACAAACCGATATTCGGATTGGAAAAGTAATCCGACGGTTTAGTTGTTTGTAAACCCTGCAGGCTAATGCCCGCAGGGTTTATAGCAATATTCATTTCAGAAATACCTATATTTGTAATGCAATTTAGTATTTCACTCTCGAGGAAAAAAATGTCAAAATCCAGAATATTAGTAACAGGCGGAGCCGGATATATAGGCAGCCACACTATTGTACAGCTTTTAGAAGCTGATTATGAAGTTGTTGTAGTTGACAATTTAAGCAACAGTAAGGTTGAAGCTCTTACCAGAGTAGAAGAGATTACAGAAAAAAAAGTAAAGTTTTATAAAACAGATCTGCTTAATAAAAAAGCGCTTGAAGATGTTTTTGCAAATGAAAAAATTGATGCGGTTATTCATTTTGCGGGTCTGAAAGCAGTTGGCGAATCAGTGGAAATACCTTTGAAATATTATCATAACAACATTACAGGCACACTTAACCTGTGCGAAGTTATGAAAAAGTTTGTTGTTAAAAACCTTGTGTTCAGTTCATCTGCAACTGTATACGGTGATCCGCACAAAGTGCCTATTACAGAAGATTTCCCTTTAAGCGTTACAAATCCGTATGGACGCACAAAACTAATGATAGAAGAGATTTTAAGTGATCTCTATAAATCGGATGATAAACTTAACATTGCCGTGTTAAGATATTTTAATCCGGTTGGTGCACACGCAAGCGGAAAAATAGGAGAAGACCCGAACGGAATTCCAAATAACCTTGTGCCTTATATTTCACAGGTAGCTGTTGGTAAAAGGGAAGAACTCTCTGTGTTTGGCGGTGACTATAAAACTCCCGACGGTACAGGGGTGAGAGATTATATACATGTTGTTGATCTTGCAGATGGTCACCTGAAAGCACTTGAAAAACTTGAGCAAAATCCGGGTCTGGTAACCTACAACCTCGGAACTGGTAACGGATACAGTGTACTGGATATTATAAAAAGCTATGAAGAAGCAAGTGAAAGAAAAGTAGCCTATAAAATAGTTGAAAGAAGAGCAGGAGATATTGCAGAATGTTACGCAGATCCTGAAAAAGCTGAAAAAGAATTAAACTGGAAAGCCGTAAGAGGAATTGATGAAATGTGCAGAGATTCCTGGAACTGGCAAAAGAAAAATCCTGAAGGATATAAATAAAAACTTAATATGAAAAAAAATAATACCACCGGATTAAACAGAAGAGATTTTATCAAAACCGGCGCCCTTGCCGGTTTGGGTATTGCAGCTGTGGGAGTAAACATCCCGGGCTGTACAACTGAAAAAGAAACAGAAGAATATCTTAAATCACCTCAACTCTCCACAAAACCGGGTCTGCCCAAAGTTGCTCCCATACCTGTTGTAAGAATAGGGTTTGTAGGTGTTGGCGCACAAGGTTCCAGTCACGTAAGAAACTTCCTTAACATAGAAGGTGTTGAGGTAAAAGCAATTTGCGACATCATTCCGGAACGTGCCGAACGTATGCAGAAATGGGTAACAAATGCGGGACAAAAAAAGCCGGTTCTCTACACAAAAGGGGAATACGATTTTGTAAGAATGTGTGAAACAGAAGATCTTGATCTTGTGTTTACCGCAACCCCCTGGAAATGGCACGTGCCTGTTGCACTTGCTGCAATGAAAAACAGCAAACATATTGCAATTGAAGTACCTGCCGCCCTTACAATAAAAGAATGCTGGCAGCTTGTGGAATATGCTGAAAAGTATAACAAACATTGCGTTATGATGGAAAATGTTAATTACGGCGAAAGAGAAATGCTGGTTCTTAATATGGTTCGTAAAGGTCTGTTTGGCGAAATTGTGCACGGAGCAGGAGGTTATCTTCACGATTTAAGAAACTACAAAACCGGTGGTAAATTAAAAGATAACTGGCGTGTGCAGCATTCAATTAGCCGTAACGGAAATATCTATCCTACTCACGGTCTGGGACCCCTTGCAAATGTTATGGATATAAACAGGGGCGACAGATTTGATTATCTGGTATCGATGAGTTCCAAAGATCGCGGGTTAAATCTTTTTGCAAAAGAGAAACTTGGTGAAGATAATGAATACGCCAATGTTGATTATGCTCTCGGCGATATTAATGTTACAATGATTAAGACTGTTAACGAAGCCACTATCACGCTTTATCACGATACAAACCTTCCTCGTCCGTACTCCAGAATAGATATGGTGCAGGGAACCAAAGGAATTTCACAGGGATACCCTGACAGAATTCATATTGACGGAATGAGTCCGGCACACCAGTGGGAAGATATGGATAAGTATAAAGAAGAGTATCAGCACTCACTCTGGAAAAATATAAAAACAATTGCCAAAGAGGACAGACACGGAGGTATGGACTTTCTGGAAGACTACAGACTGATAAAAGCATTGCAGAACGGCACTCCCACGGATATGGATATTTACGATGCAGTGGCATTAAGTGTTGTTGGTGAACTCTCGGAAATATCTGTTGCCAATAAGAGCAGACCTGTAGATTTCCCTGATTTTACAAGAGGTTTCTGGAAAGAGAGAGAACCTTTAACAATTCCGGAATATAAATGAAAAAGCTTTTATCAGTTGTGAGTCTGGCAGGCGTGCTTTTACTGCCCGGCTGTAATAATAAAAACAACCCCGATGATTCTCCTGATCCGGAAAAGAGTGATTTAATTGAAATCTCCTTTGAAGTTGACAAAGAAACCTATCTGCTTACAGATTACGGCGAACCGCCTCAGATAGCTGTGTGGCTGGAAGATGCTGACTCCAAATTTTACAAGACAATCTGGGTAACACGGAGAAGCGGAAAAAATGACTGGCAGGGAAAAGTTGAATGCCCTGTGTCGCTGCCTTACTGGAACCTGAGAAGAGCAGGTGAAGAAGATCCGGGGTTCTGGGAAAAGGTTGTGGATGCAATAAGCGGAGCAACAGTTGCAGAAGGAAAGATAAAAAAATCTATACGTGTTCCCAAAAATAAAAAGTGGAAAAGCTTTATTGAAGTAAATGTTTCAGGGGATTACAATAAGTACTTTCAATATTGGTCAGATAACGACATCCCTGATACGGAAGGGAACGGACAGCCTTCAATAATTTACACTGCTGAAATAGGAACAGATACGCTTTCTGTTGTTTTGCCTAAACTTACAGGAAGAACAAACCAGCTTGCAGCAGATGACTCCCTTTACACAGATATTGAAAAGATAACAACAGCAAGGAAATTAATTAAAGAGATAAAAGTTACTTTAAGATAAAACTTAATTAACGGTATGGATTTTTGAATAAACCCCGGAACTGTTGCTCCGGGGTTTTCTTTTATTTAAGGAATAACATCTTTTTAGTAATTGCTTTGCCTTTACCTGTAAGTCTGTAAAAATAGATCCCCGATGAAAGATGATCAGCTTCAAAAGTAACTTTATAATTACCTGCAGCAATCTCTTTATCAAAGATAACATCTACTTCCTGACCAAGAATATTAAAGATCTGTAATTTGTAAAGACCTTCTTCGGTAACAGAAAAAGTAATTGTTGTAGAAGGATTAAAAGGATTAGGGTAATTCTGATTCAAAGCAAAATTCTCAGGAATATCTGTGCCCGGAATTTCATCTACGGAAACAATTGCAGATGATTTATCCCACTTAGGGTCTCTGCTGTCGGAAGCATTGCTTGCACCAAGAATTGCATCGTTGCCGTGCGTTGAAAGATCGGCAAGTGTTTGTCCCGCACCCTCATCAAAATTCCAGTATGCTGCAAGTCCGCTGTCAGCAGTTGAATAATATTCCGGAGTAAGTTTCATATTCATTGTTGTATTTATCTGCTCTGCGGTTCTCCCTTTATTCCAGATTCTCACCTCGTCAATCTTTCCGTCAAAAACTCTGCCCGGAAAAGCAGGGGAATCACCAATAATGAGATTGGCATTTGCAGCATTCTTAACAGTTGTAGAGTAGAGAGCCTTCTTGGCTTCCTCTTTTCCGTCAATATAAATGCGCATATAACCGCCTTCCATAACACCTGCAACGTGATGCCAGGTATTAAGTTTTATCTTTAATCCCTGAGTCTCTATTTCGTTCCACTGACCGTTGCCAACGTTAAAGTTTACACGTCCGTCTTTACCGCATCTTAACATATAACCAAAGTCGCTCCCGGCACCGCCCTGATCTTTTGCTAAAATAACGCCCTGCCAGGTTTCTGCTTTAAATGTTTCGGCATTTACCCAGGCTTCAATTGTTATTTCGCGTCCGGTAATCTGCAGCGAAGCATCATTACCGCAATTTACAAAATCATCAACTCCGTCAAAATTAAGGGCGTTGTTTGAGGTGTCAAGAATTCCCGCGCCTGTTGTAAAGCTCCACAATTCACCTGTTGTAGTAAATAACTTATTCTTTTCATCCACACGCCAGTAGTAAGTTGTGTTTGCTTCAAGCATACCCGGATCAAACTCATTAACAGAAACAACATCAACAGCCTGAACATTTTGAGATTTTCCAAAATAGACTGAATGAGCTTCGGAACCTCTGCCTGCTGTCCAGACAAGCTTGGTATTTCTGTAAATGTCAGTCGCACCACTTGCAGGATTAGGGTTGGAAGCTTTTTCAGGAGCCGAATACCAGTTAAAATCGGCGGTAACTGCTGAAGAATGTCCAAAATCTTCACCAACAGCTTCAAGCTCAAGAACTATATCAGATTCATTTTCTGCTTTCCCGACCCACGGAATAAAGCAGGCATTGTTAATGCTTCCCCCTATAAAGGTTCTGCTGTTATCAGGGTTCTTTTTATAAACATTGTATTGAGTTACTTTATCTGAAGAATGATCCCATTTTAATCTCAGAGTAATAAAGCCGTCTTCATTAACCTTGTTTTCAACAGTAAAATTGGAAGGTGCGGCAGGTGTTTTTATCTGCTCGTTATAAAGTGAAATTCTGCCAAGCTTTAATTCATAATCTGATTCGGAATTTGCTTCAAAGAAGATTGAGATAACAGATAAAGTTTTACCTGCATAAGAACTCAGGTCAAGAGTCTTCAAATTCCAGTTTTCATCTGTAAGATCGCCAATCTCCAAATATTGAAAAGATGAGGGCGCATCATCAAATGCGAGTCCGATTTTAGCACTGCTGGCACCTGCTTTTCCTCTCTTAACAGCCACATCAATCTTTGTGCTGCCGGTTACAGGAAGTTTTGTTTTATAAAGTTTAACATTGTTATCGGAAGAAAGATTGCCGGAAAACTTAATGGAATTACCGCCGTAATAAGCATCTGTAAAGTCGAAATTTACATCCAGTTTTGAACCTGAACTTTCAACCAGCCAGCGCCAGGTGGGAAGAATATCCTGCAGTGCAATGTTGTTCCACCCTGAAGAACTGCGTGTTGTATCGGAAAGCTTTTCTCCGTTTATGTAGTAATCGTATCCGAGTCCGAGAGAAAAATTTGTAGAAAAAGGAACATCATCAATTACAGAATTAGCCGGAATATAATTGGCAAAACCTTTCCATTTGTGTGAAGTTTCTGTATTGGAAGGATCTCCGTTTTCGCCTGACCAGAAACGCTTCTCTCTTTTTAATCTTTCCTCCATTGTATTAGGCTGATACCAGAGGAAATCATCCGGGCGATACAAGCCGACAGAAGTATTGTGCTCTTTATCAGCAGGGAAAAGTTCATCCCAGTCAACAGAAGTCTCATAACCCTTAATTGCGCAATCTATACC
>JBGRQB010000131.1:0-12890 GCA_041725875.1 Rhodothermaceae bacterium | reverse complement strand
ATCGCAGGGTTACCACACGAAAATGATGAAATTGCGATCCATTTATACACCTGGGTGGAGATAGGCACTGTGAGAGTAAAATGTCTTGCCCAAGAACACAACGATCTAAACCAACTTCAAAAAGATGATCGTCAGTAATCTGAGAAGTAAAATCAGCATTTAATGTAAAACTGCTTGTTTTGTCATCTCGCCAGTAAGTCTCGTAACCATCGCCGGCGTTAAAATAAGTAAGACTGTTTTTATATGGTTCGCGAACCGTAGATTCGATTTTACCATCTTTAAATACCCAGAAATCTGCAGGAGTTTTTCCGTCAAGTGATCTTGTATAATCAATTCCAAGATACCCCATACTGATTGAGTAATAAGTTTTTTCAGATAAAACGTGATTTAATAAGAAGTTAAAATTCACATTGTTTCTTTTATCGGTTACTTTGTTATCCGGATGGAAAAGCCAGTTCCAGTCGAACCCGCTCCATTGTTTCCAGGAACCGTTAAATCCGAATGTAGCACGAATTCTGTCGGTTACACTCCAATTTAATTTTGCATTTATATTTGCTTTATTATCCTGCTGTTCAGTTAATTTGAATCCGAACATTTCGAACTCTTTTCTTGTTCTGTTGTTGTTATGTTCGGTATCTGTTAAAGTTGAATTGGCAGAAAGGAAAAAATTCATTTTACCTTTTGTGTTTATTCCAAGTGCAGGAAGCAGGTAATTTGTAATTGGTTCAGGTCCGCTAAGAAAAACAGAGCCATACTGAGTATTTCTGTCGTCACCTAAAAAACCAAGTTTATCTGTCTTGTATTCTGCTCCACCTTTAAATTTTTCACCACCGCTTCTGGTTGTGATATTAATAACTCCAGACTGGGCCTGACCATATCTTGCACTAAATGCACCGGTAAGCAGCTCAACCTGTTCAACAGCAACAATATTAAGATCAAGTACACTTCTACCGCCATAAACAGGATGATTAACAGGAACACCATCAACCATAAAAAGGATTTCACCTCCACGTCCGCCTCTAACGTGAACATCCTTTACACTTTCGTCTCTAACCTGAAGCTGTGTACCATCTGCCATCTGCATATTTTGAGGTGGTGCGGCCATTGTGATACCGCCCTGAAGTCTGAAAATATCATCGGAAGATTCAAATCCGGGAATGTGTCCCATTGACTCTCTGGTTACTGTTTTTCTGGTGGAAGTCAAATCTCTCTGAACCAGCTTTTGCTCGGCAACAACAACAACTTCTTCTGTCTGCACACCATCTTCGTCCAGCTCAAAATTAAGCTCTGCTGTTAAACCTGTTCTGATAACAACCTGCTGAATAGTTACCGATCTATACCCTATATAGGAAGCTTTAACAGAATATGTACCGGGACGAATTCCTATTATGGAAAATTTTCCGTCAATATCTGTTGCAGCACCCCACTGGGTTCCTACAATCATTACATTTACACCAATAAGCGGTTCGCCTGAGGATTTTCCAATCACCTTTCCTTTCAGCTTTCCTCTTGCTTCAATTGCACTTATTGCAACAAGAAAAAGTAAAAAGCAAAAGATCAAATTTCGTTTTCTAAAAATATTATTCATAAAATTTCCCACTAATTTTCCTCAAAACTTTTAAGAACATTCTGAACCATTGATTTTGCATCCTCTTTTTCCATAAAGTAAAGCGGGAAGCATAAAACAACTGACTGGAAACTTGTACCATAGTATCTTAATCCGACTGTCTGACCCCTGTACTCTGGAGTGTTACTGTCTGCCGGGTTATCATAAATATATATCTTGCCGGTAAATCCGCCTGTTCTCTTAATCAGGTTAACATAGGATAGTTTTCCGCCATAAGTAAAGCCGGGCAGTTTCTGGGCATCTACGTGTAAATCGTTAAAGCCCTGAACACCAATTGCTTTTGTAAGGTCACCAAAAAATCCGGTTTCCTGTGCAACATTTATGTGCAGATATTTATAGATAAATGAGTTTGGTTCAAATTCTGTAACAGGTTCATTTCCCCATCCTGTCCAGTCAAAAGTTTTTAATATTCTCCATCCGCTTACAATAAGGTTACCACCTATATTCATATAGTTTGCAATCTCATCTGTAAAATCACCAATTGCATATTTTGGTTTTGATGCAGGATAATTATCTGCATGCCATACAATTGTTTTGTATTGTCCTAATTCTTCAAGCGAAGGAAGTTTACCATAATAATTCAGATCCCATTCATCGCATCCCGGATAAAGATCTCTGTAGAAATTATCAACATCATTATCAGTTGCATCTTCAAGACCATTTAACCAGACGTTTTCATCTGTTGCATCAATAACAAGAACTTCTTTATTAAACTGAGGAAACTGCAATTCAAAAGTTACTGTTGATGTATCTGCACTGATAAGATTTGTTTTATCTCGTGCAATTACTTTTACAGTATGCTCACCATCAATAGGTGTATCCATCATATCTGGAGTGATAACAATTAGTGAATCTTTTGTCCATTCAAACTCTTTGCTGTCAATCTTCCAGGCATATTCAACAACTTTATCGCCGTGAAACTGATCCTGATCTGTTCCTTTGTATAAAAGTGTAACACCCGGCCACCAGTCAGAAGCAGCAGATAATCCAAGATATTTTTTATTCTGCTTTGGCGAAATAATCTGTACTGCCGGAGGGTGAGATTTTGTTGTATAGAAAATTTTCTGCGCAGGTTCCGGATCGGGCTGACCTTCATTATCAACTGCGCGCACCATAAATTTTTGTTTATTCAATTCATTTTCCGACTGAAACGGGATTGACATACTTGTCTTTTCAGTTTTAACCCAGTCGTGTGTAACAGAATCACCTGTAGTTATATTATAAGTAGTATAACTGTACTCATAATGAGGAACAAAACCGTCATAATCTTCACCATCCCAGTGCAGAGTAAGCAATGCAAAATAGGTACTATCATCTATCGGAATATTGGCGATGGTAGTATTGGGAGGCAAATTTGGCCTTGCGGTTTTCGTATCCATTTCACACGAAACTGCTAAAATCATTAACAGACCGGTTAATAATTGAATAATATATTTGTTTTTATTTTTACTCATGTTCAACATCACCTTATTCAATACCATTTAAGAAATTCATTACATCAGAAGGTTTAACAGGGTTATCTTCAAATGCGTTTTTCACTTCCAATACCTCTACTTTACGGTCGAATAAATAAGAATCTAGGAAACGACTTATTGATTCGAGCGGAGATATCTTAAATACTATTTCGGTAACCTTACCTTCTTCAACTTCAAACTTTACATCAAAATTCATTATTGAATTCTCATCGTTGGCTATCTGGAGATCGTTTTCAAACTCTCCTGTTCCGGTAATTGAAGGAATTCTGATTTTGCGGAAATAAGAACTGTTTGGAATACTAACCGAAAATTTCAGACTGTCATAATTACCCGGAGGTGTGTAAGATTCGAAAACAACGTTTCTTTTATAGTTGGCTTTAAGAGAACCAAGTTCAACTGTTCCGTTTGAAACATCTATGGTTTGCTTAACAAACTCTCTTAACTCAACATCTTCGATATCGTTATAAGTGATATTTCCGTAAAGAATATCATTTCTCAAATCTCTCACATACTTTGTTATGTAATTTTTTCTTTTTTCAGTAAAGTCTTCTTTTGAAAATATATTTGTAGTATCGGCAAAATATATTTTGCCAAACTCGTCACCGATTTTTGTATGGAAATTCATTTCCAGCAGATTTGTGTAAGTATCATATTGCTGGGTTGTAAAGGCGTGCGGAAACAAGATTGAAAAATTTTCGCCCTGAAAGGCTGAGCCTTGTCCTGTACTAATGTAAAATTCACAGTATGTCGGTGTAAAAACTGCGGATGTATCCCCCCGTTCAACTATAAAAGTATTATCGTCAGCGGTTTCCAGCACTACGCGTATCAAACCTGGTTGAGGAGAAACTTCTACACCATTATCACATCCTGCAATAACTAACAAAATTCCTAAAACAATAATTGTTTTAATTTTTCTGATCATAAAACTGCCTTGCAAATATTGAGATATCAGAAGGGTCGGCAAAAACCGACCCTAAAATTATTTATCGTAGTAACATCATCTTCATAGATTTAACAAAATCTTTTGATTTCAGGGAATAGATATAAACACCAGATGCAACATCTCTTCCAAAATCATTTTTACCATCCCAGGTAATTTTATACGCACCGGCATCAACGTCTTCGTGAATAAGTGTACGCACTCTCTGACCAAGAATGTTGAATATTTCTATTTTGACCAAACCGTTTTCAGGAACGCTGAATTCAAATTTGGTTGAAGGATTAAACGGATTAGGATAATTTTGTGAAAGTTCATAAGTTTCAACAACATTGCCTTTATCCAAATCTTCTTCAATACCAACAAAAGCAACAGCAGTAGTATCAAGATTAAGAGCGCCATAGTTGAATAACTTAACACCGTCAACTTTACCATTTAATCTTCTGGTAGTATTTTCCCAGCTGTTACCTGCCCAGCCGAGTCTCAACCAGGTTTTACCCATTAGAGGAGGATTCAGACTGATTTCATCCGTGTCAGCTTCTCTCCAGATAACTTCGTCGTTTTCATCTCTGATTTCAAACACAGCTGCGTCTGATCTTCTTTCAGCTCTTATGTGGAACCATTTATCAAGTTCGATAATGTTATCAGGTGAAGTAAGTGTAACATCGTTTCTGGTTTTACCTGGAGCATCAGCAACATCAGCTACAACGTATTGGAATCTCAAACCATTATTAGGCTGAGTTCTTACATAATAGTTTTGCTGATACCAGGTATCTGCTTTATCACGAATAATAAATCTTGTGTAAGGAAGAATTGTATCTCCTTCAAATTTAACCCACATATCAAATGCAAACTCTTCCATTGAAAGATAAGGTGTTTCAACTGCAAGGAATGCAGAATCTTCTTTCATCTCGTAAGAGAAATTGCCAACTTTTGCATCACTGGAATAAACCGGAGTTCTAAAATTTGTAACTGTAAGATTATGAACACCTGCATCATTCAGGTTCTGTTCAAAATCAAGATCAAGAACTTTTGAGTTAGGGATAACTTGAATTACGTTAAATTTAAAAGGATCTTTTCCTGCTGCTGGATAAGTTGATTCTAAATCATCAGAATCTTTTGCATAAACATAATACTCAACTTTTGAATCTACCGGAACTTTAGGAATTGATGCCATTAAAGTATCACCATCAAAAACCTGAAGATCTACAGATTCCCAAGTCTGACGACCATCAATAGAGTAGAATAATTTCTTTTCAACAAGATTACTGGTTTTACCAAATGCAAACATATGAGTTTTAACCTGATACTCGGTTGCGCTTGCATCCTGATCATCAATAGCTGATAATGAAGATATTATTGGAGGAACCGGGAAATCTCTTACAATATTACTGATTCTGATTTCATCAACAAAACCATGTAACCATGAGTCTGCACTAGGCGTAGCAATTTTTTCTGACCCTGCCCAACCAATATGCAAATCCTGATCGTTTGTTAAAGGTAAATCTGACTGTGGATACTCTACTTTTGTACCGTCTGTCCACATTGGATAATAAGGCGCACTACCGAACCAGATTAAGTCTCTGTTTTCGTCGTGAACCATCTGAACCATAATGTTTCTTGAAGTATCTCTGATAAAAGTTAAATGAACCCATTTACCAGGCTCAAAAGTGTTTTTGGCTGAAGAAATTGACGGCCAAGCGTCTTCTGTTTCAGTATGGAATCCTGTCTGGAACCATCTGTTATCACCCCAAAGTTCAACCCAGTAATTTGGTTTCCAAAATTCTGAGTCGCCCGGCTTGATAACCAATCTCGGAACCCAACGGTAATCTCCACTTCCGTCACCAAATGTAAAAACGTTAATCCAACCTTCAATAGTCCAGCTGCCTGTCATATCAAGAGCTGCTGTATCAGGTATAGTTACATACGCACGGTTTACCTGAGCGTCGTTATCAATATATAACGATTGCCCCAAACCAGGAACTCCGTAACTCTGAAATTGTAACTTGTTAGCCACGTCTTCGTGCGGAACTGCGTCGGCTGACAAATTGGATTCGTTTTTAAATGACCCATCAAAGTGAAGAAGGACAACCGTATTGCTGTCTGCTACATAAGGACCACCAACTTTTTCCTGACCAAAAGTAAAGCCGGCAAATACCATAAGAACTGACAGTAATGAAATAATAATTGTCGATCTTTTTCTCATAAATCCTCCTGTGGATTATATAGTTTGAAATAAAGATGAATCTGTTATATGTGTTAGCGCTAACTTATCTTGCTGTAAAAAATAGCGACCAAACAAATATGTTTGCGCTAACATAATTCAATATTAAAAAAAACGAAATTTAAATGCAAGTAAATAAACTGGAAGTCTGAAAAAAAAGATAAAAATGTATTAAAAAGTTGAGTTTCTTATCACCAAACTTGTCTCTAAAAATACATTTTCTGTTTCGGAATTTTCAGTGGAGATTTTTTTAATTAAAATTTCACTCGCCTTAATTCCAATTTCGTAGGCAGGAACATTTACTGTTGTAAGATTTATATCTGAAAATTTTGCGCGAGAATCGTCTGAAAACCCAACAATCACCAAATCTTCCGGTATTTTGTATCCTTGTTCTTTTAAGGCAGTCATGGCACCAATTGCAGAAGCATCATTAACAGATACAATTGCTTCAGGTAACTTCTTCCCTTCTTTCAGAAATTGTTTCATAGATTGGTACCCGTCATCTTCTCTAAACCCGGAAGGAATTATCAGAGATTTGTCAAAACGTATTCCGTTATCCTTCAAAGCCTTTTTATACCCCTTTTGTCTGTTAAGGCTAACAGAAAGTGCGTCCGGACCCGAAAGATGTGCAATTCTTTTTTTACCCTTTTTTATAAGATAGTTGCAAATTTCCTCAGCACCCTGTTCATCCTGACTCCCAACGCAGGACGCACCAAGATTAAGAACATAGCGATCAAAAAAGACAAGTGGTAATCCTGATTGTATAATTTTTTTGTAGAGAGAAAAATCTTTTACCGACTGCGACTGTGCCAGAAGAATTCCGTCAACTCTCATCGACATAAGAGTCTGAAGCGCCTTCTCTTCATTCTTAAAATCTTCGTAAGTGATACAAAGAATAATCTGATAATCCTGATCAGTGGCTATTTTGTTTATTCCCTTTATTACATCGGGATAAAATGAATATGACAGATCCGGTACAACAACTCCTATTGTATAAGTTTTATTGTTAACCAGCGATTTGGCAATCAGATTAGGAGTGTATCCCAGCTTATCAGCCACTCTCACAATTTTTTCTCTTGTCTCAGGAGATATGTAATCTTTTGATTTTGGATTTAAGGCTCTTGAAACTGTCATCTGTGAGATACCCAATTCATCGGCTATCATCTGCATAGTTACATTTTTTTTCGGGGCTGTTGTCATAATAATACTTTCTGATCCTAATTTCTATTTATTCTTGTAATAATGGAAATAATACTATATGTTTACGCTATCATCTTTTTAAGAAATACAATTATAACATTGATAGTGCTTAAAAAATTTTAGTCCATAATAACGCCGAATGCAAAGTAATTAAAAAAAATATATAAATACAATTAATATTTTTTATCAGGTTTGGAGGCAAAATGATCAGATTTAAACTAATTAAGTATATTTTAGCGGCAATGCTGCTACTTACTTCCTGCAGTAACAACAATACATCCGCAAAATATGTTATCGGATTTTCACAATGCAACAGTGCCGAACCCTGGCGCGAAACAATGAATAAGGAATTAACAGAAGAAGCTAAAAAGCATAAAGATATTGATCTTTTAATTGTTGATGCACAGCAGAATAATTCCAAACAGGTTGCTGATGTTGAAAATTTTATTGCCCAGGAAGTAGATCTGATTATTATCTCTCCAAATGAATCACGACCTTTAACTGCTGTGGTTGAACGCGCTTACAATGCAGGTATTCCTGTTGTTGTACTCGATCGTAATATTTCTTCAGATTCATACACTTCTTTTATCGGTGCAAATAATCATATTATTGGTAAAGCTGCCGGAGCTCACGCAGCAAAACTTCTTAATTATAAAGGAACCATAGTTGAAATTTGGGGATTAAAAGGTTCTACTCCTGCTATTGACAGACACAACGGCTTTGTGGAAGAGATCAGCAAACATAAAGATATCAAAATAGTTTACGAGCAGGATGGTGCTTGGCTGCGCAGACGCGGAATGGAGATAATGGAAAATGCATTGCAAAAACTGGAAAAAATTGATCTTGTTTATGCTCATAACGATCCAATGGCAATTGGTGCTTACCTTGCCGCAAAAAATGCACAACGCGAAAAAGAGAGTTACTTTTTGGGTATTGACGGACTTAAAGGTCCTGAGGGCGGAATAAAAGCTGTTTCCGAAGGTACTTTAAGCGCAACTTTTCTTTATCCTACAGGAAGTAAGCAGGCTATTGAAACAGCTGTAAAAATCTTAAAAGGTGAAAAGGTTTCGAAAAATATTACTCTGGAAACAGAAACTATTTTACCTGAAAATGCTAAAAATTATTAAACAAATCACGGATCAGAATTTATGTATTCAATTGGACTAGATTTCGGAACCAACTCGGTCCGCTCTTTATTACTCGACTTA
The DNA here is from genome assembly GCA_041725875.1 of Rhodothermaceae bacterium. Taxonomy (GTDB): domain Bacteria; phylum Bacteroidota; class Ignavibacteria; order Ignavibacteriales; family Melioribacteraceae; genus JBGRQB01. The sequence goes on along the minus strand of JBGRQB010000131.1, from coordinate 4,219 downwards.
AACTACGGAAAGGAAATTGCTTCAGCGGTTTTTGAATATAAAAGTGGTGAAAAAGGAATTATCACCAGCAAAACAAATCCATATCAGGCCAGGCAAAATCCGGCTGATTATCTTGAGAGTATGTCGGAATCGATAATCAACTTAATAGCAAGCGCAAAAAAACTGGGAATAAACAGTGAAGAGATTTCAGGAATTGGTGTTGCAGCAACAGCTTCCACTCCCCTTCCTACAGATGAAACTCTTACTCCTCTCGGATTAATAGAAAAGTTCCAAAATAATCCAAACGCATTTGCCTGGCTCTGGAAAGATCATACTTCCACAAAGGAAGCCGATGAAATTACAAATCTGGCAAAAAAAGAAAAACCTTACTATATAGATAACTGCGGCGGTTCATACTCTTCCGAATGGTTCTTTTCCAAAATATTTCATTGCCTTAAAGCAGATCCCGAAGTGTTTGAAGCAGCTTTTACCTGGATGGAATTGTGCGATTTTATTCCTGCTGCACTTTGCGGAATTAAGGATAATAAAAATCTGAAAAGAAGTGTTTGCGGTGCCGGACACAAAGCAATGTATCAAAATCCGCACGGATTGCCTGAAAAAGATTTTCTTGAAAAGCTTGCTCCTGAAATGGCCGTACTTAGAGAGAGACTTTATACAGAAGTATCGCTGCTGGATGATGTTGCAGGATTTTTAAGTGATGAATGGGCTAAACGACTCGGACTTCCGGTTGGAATTCCTGTTGCTGTTGGCGGAATTGATGCTCACGTGGGAGCAATTGGTTCCGGAATTGAAGATAACCTTTTGATTAAAAATCTTGGTACCTCGAGCTGTGATATTTTAATCACTTCAAATAAAACAATAACAGCAATTGAAGGAATAGCCGGAGTTGTTCCAGAATCGGTTCTGCCCAGATTTACTGGAATTGAAGCTGGTCAGGCTGCTGTAGGCGATCTTTTTAACTGGTATGTTTCAAAAGTACTTAAAAGAGATGTATCATCACATCAGGAATTGACAGAGCAAGCCTCCAAACTAAAAGCCGGTGAAAGCGGATTGCTGGCTCTTGACTGGAACAACGGAAATCGCAACATTCTTGCCGATCAGAAATTAACCGGATTGATTTTGGGTCAGACAACACAAACAACCGATTACGAAATTTACAGAGCTTTGATTGAAGCAAGTGCATTTGGAGCACTTTCAATCATTAACCGATTGGAAGAATCTGATAATATAAAAATTGACCGAGTAAGAAACTGCGGCGGAATTGCAAACAAAAACCCGATGGTTATGCAGATTTACGCTAATATTTTGGGCAGACCAATGGAGGTTGTTGATAATAGTCAGACAGTAGCTCTTGGTGCAGCAATTATGGGGGGATTTACTGCGCTGAAAAATAGTGGTAAAAATATTACTATTGCAGAGCTGCAGAAACGATCTTGCAGAGTAAATGAGAAAGTCTATTATCCCGATCTTGAATCGGCTAAAATTTATGCGAAATTGTACAACATCTATAAGCTTTTACACGATTCGTTTGGAAAGGAAAATTCTGAAATGTATTCTGTGATGAAAGATCTGTTAGAGATAAAAATTAAAGAAACCAGCGCTGATTAAGGCTGGTTTCTTTTTATCATTTTTGTAAAAATATTTTTTATTCCATTCTGATAATGTTGTCCCTGAACAAAAACCGCTAAAACAATAATTATCCCTTTTAACATTAACTGAAAATCTTTTTCAATTCCGTGAAGTCCTAAAATATTACTCAACAAACCAATTATCAAAACTCCGAAAAACGTTCCTTCCATTGTTCCTCTTCCGCCTAAAAGATTTGTTCCGCCAATAACAACTGCGGCAATTGCATCAAGTTCAAATCCGGCACCATCGTTTGGATTTCCCTGATATAATTGAGCAGAATGAATTACACCTGCCAATCCGGCTAAAAATCCGGAAAAGGTGAAAGCAATTGTTCGAACCCAGTTTACTTTTAATCCCGCCAGAACAGCGGCTTTTTCATTACTTCCAATGGCGTAAATATATCGACCAATTGTCATTTTTCTTAAAATTATGATAAAAATGATTGTAATAAAGATGAAAATATAAACAGGAAAAGGTATTGTAAAAATGGTGGAGGTAAATATCTTAAAACTTTCAGGTGCTGCCATTTCTCCAAATCCGATATTTCTGGAATGGTTATCGGAAATAAAGAGTGCAAATCCGCGCGCGGCTGTCATTCCCGCAAGAGTAACAATAAACGACTGCATCTTTCCCCAGGAAGTTATTGCACCATTTAACATTCCTATAAGAGCTCCTGCACTTACTGCCAGCAGTACAGTGAGAAAAACTCCCAGCTGCCAATCCATTACTCCAAAAGCAGTTAAGGTGGCAGATAAAGCAAGTACCGATCCAACTGAAAGATCGATGCCTGATGTAAGGATAACAAGGGTCATTCCGACTGCAATAATTCCAATTTCAGAAACCTGACGCAAAATATTTGTGAGGTTATCTATTTTCAGAAATATAATATTACCTTTGGTACTAATTGGCGAAAAGATAACACAGGCAATAAACAAAACAATTAACCCGCCTAAAGGTTTTATCCAATCATTTTCTTTGCTGAACTGACTTAATTTTGTATTCATATCTTAAACTCTTGTGAATGCACTTTGTAAAATTTCTTGTGATGTTACTTTGTTTGTGTCAAAAATGTTTGTCTGACAACCATTTGAAAGAACCAGAATCCGTGAAGTAATTTTAAGCAATTCAGGAATTTCAGATGAAGCTACAATTACGGAAATTCCTTTTTTACTCAACTCTTCTATTAATTTGTAAATTTCATACTTTGCATTAACATCAATACCGCGCGTTGGTTCATCCAGTAAAAGAAGCTTTGGTTCGGTTAATAAAACTCTGGAAAGCAATACTTTTTGCTGATTACCGCCACTTAAGGTTTCGATGTTTTGAGAAATATTGTTTCTTACAGTGTTTAGTTCATCAAGCTTATCAGTGCAGATTTGCTCAGTCTCTTTTTTGCTGATAAAACCAAATTTGCTCTCTTTGGAAAATGATGAAATATTACAGTTAAAGTCGAGACTCAATTCAGGGAAAATTCCTTCACTCAATCTGTTTTCTGTAAGATAAATTATTCCGTCCTTAATCGATTTTCCGGGAGAAAGAGGTTTGAAATCGACATTTCCATACTTTAATCTGCCTTCGTAATTAAATCCTGTTTCACCAAACAAAAATTTGAGCAGACTGCTTCTGCCTGAACCGAGTAAACCGGCAACTCCGAGCACTTCCCCTTTTTTCAAATCAAATGAAACATTTTCCAAAATTGCTTTTTCATCTGATCTGACTGTCAGGTTTTCGACTTTAAGAATCTCTTCCTCATCAGGAACATTTCTCTCAATCTGTTCATTTTCAATTGTTTTTCCTATCATCAGTTTCACCAGACTATCACGGTCAAGTTTATCTGCCTGATATTTCCCAATTAAGGAACCATCGCGCAGAACTGCAATTTCATCGGCAATTTCAAATACTTCAGACATTCGGTGGGAAATATAAATAACAAGTTTTCCGCTCTCTTTGAGCTGTTTTATCTTATCAAATAAAATTTCAATTTCGCTGTCAGATAATGCGGATGTTGGTTCGTCCATAATAACAATTTTAGAATTATAATTAAGAACGCGCGCAATCTCAATGATTTGCTGCCAGCCAACACCCAGATTTCTGACTTTTGAATCAAGCGGAAATGGAAAATTAAACTTGCTTGCAATTTCTTCTGCTTTTTGAAGAGTGGCTTTTTTATCTGTAAAAAACTTCATTTTAACCGGTGCATTTTTAATAAGCAGGTTTTCAGCAACCGATAAATCTGGAAAAAGATTAAGCTCCTGATGAATTATTGCAATTCCGGCTTCTTCTGCTTCTTCCGAATTTTTGAAGTTTTTCTCAACGCCGTCAACAAAAATCTGACCGGAATAATCGTTGTAAATTCCACTTATAATTTTCATAAGTGTCGATTTTCCGGCTCCATTTTCTCCCATAAGAGCCAAAACTCTCCCTTTTTCAACATTAAAGGAGACATCTTTTAAGACTCTTATACTTGAGAAAGATTTTGATATATTTTTAAGTTCAAGCATATTTCAATTATTTTATTTTCGTTTTCTGAGCATCTTGGTAATTTGCTCACCTCCGTTTAGCAAATATAATAATGGTTCGGGACGATCGG
>JBGRQB010000130.1:0-12894 GCA_041725875.1 Rhodothermaceae bacterium | reverse complement strand
CTGCATACCTGTTAACAAAGTGTATCTTCGTTTGAAGGCTTTCAGAATATTTAATTTTGAATTAAAAGAACTGAATCTTGAAACTTTTGAAACAATTTCTTTGTGTAAGTCCTTTGCAATAATTTCTTCAGAAAGTTTTCCGGGTTGAAGAATCAGATATAAATATTCTGGATTTTTAATCACAATTTCTGTCAGAAAATTACTGCTTGAAGCAATTGCAACTAAAATATCTGTATAGTGCGGGTATCGAAAACTGTCAAAAACAAAACCAATACGATCGTAATTTGTTTCGAGCAAACGCTGAATGTTATATTCAACAGAAGGAGAGAAAAATTTCTGTCCGGTTTTATCTTCCAGCAGAAAAAGGAATTTGTCAATTTTCTCAGGTACAACATAATCTTTGAGGAGTTCAGCCACTCGCGAGATAAACTGATCGGAAAATATATGTTTTTTTAGATCTGACAAAACACTTCAAAAAATTATTAGATGTTCCGCAATATATGAAAAAATACGACATAATTAGAAAATGGTTAAATATAGACAGACAAGTCTCTTGGCATTGCTTTTCAGGGGCTCTTTCCGTAACTTTACAATTCTGAAATTAAAGGGAGAAATTGATGTTTCAAAACATACTAAAAAAGATTTTTGGCGACAAAAACGCAAAAATCCTAAAAGATTTTTGGCCAAAAGTTGAAGAGATAAACGGCTTCTACGAGACACTTGAAAATTTGTCTGATGACGAGCTGAGAGCAAAGACTGAAAGCTTCAAAGTTAAAATACAGGAAGATACCGAAGAGTTAAGAACAGAAATAGATGAACTGAATGCCAATCTTAAAGATGATGAATTTGACGGCGACAGACAGGGAATTCACGAAAAACTTACCGAACTTGAAAAAGACCTGAACGAACAATATCAAGAAACTCTGAATGAAATTATGCCGGAAGCTTTTGCAGTTGTTAAAGATACCTGTAGAAGATTATGTGGTAAATCGTGGACGGCAGCCGGTGATAAAATTGAATGGAATATGATTCCGTATGATGTTCAGCTTATCGGTGGTATGATTCTCCATTCAGGCAGAATTGCGGAAATGGCTACGGGTGAAGGTAAAACTCTTGTGGCAACACTTCCTATATATCTTAACGCACTTACCGGAAGAGGTGTTCACGTTGTAACTGTTAATGACTATCTGGCCAAAAGGGATAGTGAATGGATGGGACAAGTTTTTACCTTTCATGGTTTAACAGTTGGTTGTATTTTAAACACAATGGATCCTGAAGAGAGAGACGAAATTTATAACAGAGATATAACATACGGTACAAACAACGAATTTGGTTTCGATTATCTGCGCGATAATATGGCTATTTCAAAAGAAAACTGCGTTCAGCGTAAACACAATTTTGCAATTGTGGATGAGGTTGACTCGGTTCTTATTGACGAAGCCAGAACTCCGTTGATTATTTCAGGTCCGGTTGGTTCAAGTGATCATAAATTTAATGATATGAAACCAAGAGTTGAAGGACTTTACAGAAAACAGATGGCACTTGTTGCTTCAATAGTTCAGGATGCTCAAAAGCTTCTTGAAACTGGTGACAGTAAAGCCAGAACTCAGGCCGGTATTTTACTTTTCAGAGCCCACAGAGGTTTACCTAAAAACAACAGACTACTTAAACTTTTCTCCGATGGTGATAAAAAGAAACTTATGCAGGATACCGAACTTGAGTTTCTTAGAGAAAAAGGAAAGCGCTTACCTGAAATAGATGAAGAGTTATACTTTACAATAGATGAAAAAAGTAATCAGATGGATATTACGGAAATTGGCCGCGAGCTGCTTGCAAAAGGTTCGGCAGAAGGACCTGAATTTTTCGTACTTCCCGATCTTGGTTTTGAGATTAGTAAATTCGAAAATGACGAATCAATGGAAGAATCTGAAAAACTTAAAAAGAAAGATGAACTTTACAAACTGTATGGTGAAAGAAGTGACAGAATCCATACAATTAACCAGCTTCTGAAAGCATATTGTCTTTTTGAAAAAGATGATGAGTATGTAATTACAGAAGAAGGTAAAATTGCAATTGTGGATGAGTTTACCGGTCGTGTGCTTCCGGGAAGAAGATATTCTGACGGACTTCATCAGGCAATTGAAGCAAAAGAAAATGTTAAGGTTGAAAGAGATACTCAGACTCTTGCAACAATTACTTTGCAGAATTATTTCAGACTTTACAACAAACTTGCCGGTATGACAGGTACAGCGGAAACCGAAGAAGGCGAGTTTATGGAAATATACAAACTCGAAGTTGCGGTTATCCCGACAAATAAACCAATCCAGAGAGACGATCAGGATGATTCTGTATTCAGAACCAAACGTGAAAAATATAATGCGGTTGTTAATACAGTAAAAGAATTAAAAGAAGAAAAAGTGCCGGTTCTTGTTGGTACAACAAGTGTGGAAGTTTCTGAAACTTTGAGTCGTATGCTTAAACGACAAGGAATTTCTCACAACGTACTTAATGCAAAACAGCATCAAAGTGAAGCAGAAGTTGTTGCTCACGCCGGTCAGCCGGGTGCAGTTACAATTGCAACAAATATGGCGGGTCGTGGTACAGATATTAAACTTGGTGCCGGTGTTAAGGAAAAAGGCGGTTTATATATCCTTGGTACAGAACGTCACGAATCAAGAAGGATTGACCGTCAGCTGCGTGGACGTGCCGGTCGTCAGGGAGATCCCGGTATTTCCAAATTTTATCTTTCACTTGAAGATGATTTGATGAGATTATTTGGTAGTGACAGAGCTGCTGCAATTATGGGTAGACTCGGACTAGAAGAAGGTGAAGTAATTCAGCATTCAATTATTACCAAATCTGTTGAAAGAGCACAGAAAAAAGTTGAAGAAAACAACTTTGCAATTCGTAAAAGATTACTTGAATATGATGATGTGATGAACTCACAGAGAGAAGTGATTTATGAAATGCGTCATCAGGCTCTTGAAGGAGAAAGATTAAAAGAAAAAGTTTTTGATGATCTTGATAAATATATTGAAAGCATTGTAGAAAACTATTTTGATGATACTTTAACAGAAGCTCTTCGCGAAGATTTACTTCAGCATTTACTTGTTGATGTAAGAATTGAAGAAGAAGTTTTTGAAAAGCTTGGTAAAAAAGGTTTGGCAGATAAAGTATTTGAAATTTGTCGCGACTTCTACGATCGCAAAGAAGAAATGCTTGGTTCCGAACTTATGGGTCGCCTTGAACGCTACGCTATGCTTAGTATTATTGACGAAAAATGGAAAGATCATCTTAGAGAAATGGATGATTTGAAAGAAGGTATTGGCTTAAGAGCGTACGGACAGAAAGATCCGTTAATTGAATATAAAGCCGAAGGTTACAAATTGTTTGTAACACTTCTTGAAGAAATTCAAAATGAAGTGGTTTCTTTCTGCTTCAAATACTTCCCTGCAGAACCGGAAGAAGTAAAAGCAAGAAAGCAATCAAACCAGAGAGTTAGAGCTACAAAATCTGATGATACAAATATGGGATATCAGTCACCCGAACTACAGGAAAATGAAGCTGCACAACGCGGCCGACAAAAACCTGTAGTAAATGAAGAACCAAAAGTGGGTAGAAATGATCCTTGTCCTTGCGGAAGTGGCAAGAAATATAAACAATGTCACGGTAAGAACTAAACTGAGGAAGTAATGAAAAAAATTGAAGCCATCATCAGACCATTTAAGCTTGACGAAGTAAAAGAGATTTTACTGGAAGAAGGGATAAAAGGATTAACCATTTCCGAAGTACGCGGATACGGCCGACAAAAAGGTCACACCGAAACTTACAGAGGAAGTGAATATCAAATTGAATTTGTTCCTAAAATTAAAATAGAAGTTGTTGTAAAAGATGAACTTGCTGAAAAAGTGGTTACATCTATTTTAAAAGTTGCCAAGACCGGTCAGGTTGGTGATGGTAAGATATTTATTTCAGAAATTACTGATGCGATAAGGATCCGGACAGACGAATCGGGTCCGGAAGCTTTATAAAACCCGATAAAATGACTATGACAAAAAAGAAAACAAAATTATTTACAATTTCGATTCTGGTTATCTTTTTAGCCGGATGTAATATGTGGACAAATTTCACAACATATTTCAACAGATTCTATAATGCTAAAGAAAAATTTATTGAAGCAGAAGAAGCAATTAAAAATGAAAAAAAGGAACTGTTTGAGTTCAGAAGTCAAAAAATAGTTACTAAAGCTAAAACACCTTTAGAAGATGTAATAGAAGGATGCTCAAAAATTTTACAATATAACAAAGAATCGTCTTATGTTAATGAATCATTGTTTTTGTTAGGAAAGTCATTTTATTATCAGCAAAAATATAATAAAGCTGAAAGAAAATTTTCAGAACTTTATGCACAAGGAAAATCTGAACTCTATTTGGAAAGTAAATTGTGGTTAAGTAAAGCAAAACTACAGTTAAGAAAATTTGAGGTAGGGTTAAAATTAATAGATGAAGTAGTGGATTCTGTTAAAATTTCTGAAAATAAAGAAATTTTAACAGAAGCTCTGATTTCCAAAACTGCATTTTATCTTTTTAGAGGAAATATTGATGAAGCAATAAAATCTGCTGTACTTTTGTTAGAAAATGTAACCTCAGATGAACTTGGCGCAGAAATATGTTATGAAATTGGGAAAATGTATTTAAGTGTTGATAATATAGAGGATGGGTTAAAATACTTTTCTATGGTTGAAAACTACACCCCAACATTTGGAATTGAAGTGGCAAGTAAACTTGAAGTTGCACGCTTGAAGAACAAAACAGGTAAAACCGAAGAAAGCCTAGTTCTATTGGAAGAGATGAAAGATCAGTCAAAGTATGAAAAGTATTTCTCTGAAATAGATTTAGAACTTGGGATAGTTAATTTGGATTTGGGAAATTTTAATGAAGCATTGGATATTTTAACTGAAGTTGATACTGTTTATAGTAAGGAAGAAGCCAGTGGAATGGCAAGATATTATAAAGCTGTTTTGTATGATAAAGGACTTAGGCAGATTGATTCCGCTATTACTTATTATACAGCAGCAATTTCATCACATGCTCCTCTTGAATATCAGGACTTAGCTAGAGATAGAGCCAAGTTGTTAGGAACATATGTAGAATTGAAAAAAGAAATAGATGGATATTATAGAGATTATGCTTACTTAGCCGATAGCACTCTTTTTGCTAAGGATTCGTTAGATTTTGAAAGAATTTGGCAAGAAGATTCCTTGAAACTTGTTGAAGAATTTGAGGAGAAAAGTAACGGAAACGAAAAGGTAATGGAAAAGGCTCTGCAAATAATTGACAGAAAATTAAATCTAAAACATCAAGAAAATAAACCTGTAAAAAATGATTATTCTACAGGAGAATTAAACGAAAAACTTTCTAAAGCACAGTATGAAATGGGATCATATTTTTATAGTGATGTTATAGAGTATGATTCAGCCGCGTTTTATTTTGACGATGTTTTAATACATTATCCTGATTCTATAAAAACACCTCAACATTTTTATACTCTGGGAAGTTTTTATTCCACAATTGGAGATACGCTGCTCAGCGATAGTTTGTTTAATATAGTTTATGAAAATTACAGCACTGAACTTATTGCAAATGAAGCTGCTAAGAGACTTGGAAAACCTTTGTATAATTTTGACACTGATCCGGCAAAAGATATTTTTAACGCTGCTGAAAAGAAATATGAAAGTGGTAATTTTGAAGAAGCTTTGTCAGATTACAAATTAATTTTCCGTGATTATAAAGATTCTCCTTATGCTCCGAAATCACTTTTGGTCTCAAGTTATATTTACAGGGAAAATATAAAAAATCTAGATTCTGTTATGGTTGTTTACGACAGTCTATTAGCTAACTATTCCGGAACAAACTACACAAAAGCTATAAGCTCAACTAATACAATGTATCGTGGCTTTATAAAAGCTCGTCAGGATTCACTTGACAAAATGTTGCGCGACAGTCTGGAACTTATACGAAAAGACAGCTTAGCCAAACTCGGGATTATTGACAGTCTTAATATCCCTGTGGACAGTACGCAGTTAATACTTAAAGATTCAGTTAAAGTTGATCAATCTGATTCTCTTAAAACAAAGCAGAAAAACAAAAGAAAGCTTCCTAGTTCTGAAAATGAAAGAGAAACTCCTAAAGCTGTTACCGATACTACAAAGAAGAAAAGAGCAACAAACGTAGAAAGGTAATACTTTTGGAAAAAGAACTGAAAGAACTGCTGGGAATAATCAGCGGGGGTGAAACTTTAAATACAGAGTTTAAGCAGAAATTTTCTGAATTTGAAAAAATTGCAAAAGAATTTATTGCTTTTGCAAACACCAAAGGTGGTAAAGTTATTTTTGGTGTGCGTGATAACGGAAAAATCTGCGGTGTCCATTCAGAAAAAGAAATTGAAGAACTTACAAAAAAAACAGTTTCCGAATATATTGAACCTGTCATAGATTTTTCATTTGAATACCACGAATATCAGGGAAAAGAGATTGTGGTTGTCAACATTCCGGAATCTCAATATAAACCGCACCGTATACAGGATTACAAAGAAGAGCTTCTTGTCAGCGAAGCTCAGGTTTACATCAGAGTAAATGACAAAAGTGTTCCTGCTAGCAAAGAAATGATCAGAATTTTACGCGTACGCTCAGAAGAGAAACCTTTATATAAATATCAGGTTGGCAAGGAAGAGAAGCGGGTTTTTGAGTTTCTTGAAGAATTTGAAACTATTAATGTTAAAGAGTTAAGCGAAGCTGCAAATATTTCCAAAAGAAGAGCTTCGCGTACACTGGTTAAAATGGTACGCGCCGGATTGTTAATAATCCATACAAAGGAAAACGGAGAGGAATTTTTTACTTATTCAGGAGAAGTTTAATTGTTTAACTCGTAAATTCTTCTTAACTCAAAAATTGAAACTCCGTAAGCCACCCCTACATTTAGAGATTGCTTAATTCCGTATTGCGGAATCTCTATAGTAAAATCACACATATCAAGTAAATCTTGAGAAACGCCTGCAACTTCATTTCCAACTATAAGACACATAGGAAAATTAGCCGGATTAACCTCAGAGTAAGTTGTGCTTTTTTCAGTAAGTTCAAGTGCAGAAATTTTAACTCCCTCGGCTTTGAGTCGGCCTACCACTTCTTTGGGGTCTTTTACATATTCCCATTCAACGCTCTCTTGCGAGCCAAGAGCAGTTTTGAAAACTTCTTTGTTTTCCGGAGTCGGGGTATATCCGCATAAAAATATTTTTTCAACCATAACACCGTCGGAAGTTCTGAAAACTGAGCCAACGTTGTAACTGCTTCTTATGCTGTCTAAAATAATATAAACAGGCAGTTTTTTTACTTCCGAAATATTTTCAAGTGTACTTCTGTTTTCCGTAATTTCGGCGTGTGATAACTTTCTCATTTCTCTCCATTTTTGTCTTTTGCGGCTAATTGTCCGCAGGCAGCGGCAATATCTTCACCCTGAGTTTCTCTTACTAATACTGTTATATCTCTGTTTCTTAATTTATCGGCAAAGTTTTCAATTTTAATTCTTGGTGACGGCTCCAGTTCAGCAGCAAATCCGGTTGGATTCATATGTTTGATGCTGTTAAACGGAATCAAATTTATTTTTGCCGGAAGTTTACTGCAAATTTTCACAAGTTCTTTTACATCTTCATCCCGGTCATTAATTCCGTCAAACATTGTATACTCAAAAGTGATTCTGGTTTTTGTAGTTCGGGCGTAATATTTAATTGCTTCTATAACTTCATTAAGTGAATAACGTTTATTTATAGGCATTATTTTCGATCTTACATCTTCAAAAGGAGAATGAAGTGAAAGTGCAAGCTTTACTCTTAATCCTGTATCGGCAAGTTCTTTTATTTTGTGGGGCAGACCCGAAGTAGAGACCGTGATTCTTGTACGACTAATACTCTTATTAAACTCACTTGTAATAATTTTCAGAGATTTAACAGTTTCATCAAAATTGATTAACGGTTCTCCCATCCCCATATAAACAATGTTTGTTACATTTTCTATTCCGTAATCTTTAGCAACCATAACATATTGATCAACAATTTCACCACTTGTAAGATTGCGATCAAAACCAAGTTTTCCTGTTGCACAAAACTCGCAACTTAGCGGGCAGCCTACCTGTGTAGATATACATAAAGTTGCTCTTCCTTCACCTGCGGGAATAAGAACTGTTTCTATACTTTTATTGTCTCGGGTGGAGAATAAATATTTTGAAGTCTCGCTCTGTTTTGAAGTCTCTTTTAATTTCAATTTAAGCGAATACAAATCACATTTTTCTTCAAGTTTACTTCTTAAAGATTTGGGAACATTAACCATCTCGTCAAAGCTGTCAACCATCTGATTATACATCCAGCCAAAAATCTGTTTTGCTCTGAATTTTGGTTCGCCAATACTTATGAAATAATCGTTTAACTCTGAAAGAGGTAAACCTTTAAGCTGATGTTTCATAAAATTTCCTTTCTTAGGGCACAAATATAATACTAAAAAGACAAATTATCCGCATATTTGTTGATTATGAAAGGGAACAATAAAAAATATGGAATTATTTTATTACATTTGAAGCTATGGCCAATCCGGTAAAAGTAAATATTGTAGACGAAACCACAATTCACGTTATTTATGATGACGGAATTGAAGGAGATTATTCGCTTCAGAAAAATGGCGAAACCACAAAAAAACTTGTGAAAATTGATGAAGATTCAGGCGATATAATTGTAAATAAATTAGTGATTTGCAAGAACTCACTCTATAAACAATTATATATGCGGAATATGATGCAGAGATTAAAAATTGATCTGGATAAACTGTAATGGGAAGAAAATTTTTCTTATTTACGATCCTGTTTTTAACAATCTCTTTTGCCCAAAACGAATGGGAAAAATGGGGTAAAAAAGAGATAAGCTATCAGATTGAAACTGTTGAAAAAAGAGAATTCAAAATTGAATCGGAATCAATACCTGTTTTTTTTGTATCAACATTAAAAAATGCCTACTGGTTTCTTTTTTCAGATCACGATGGGGATAATTGTCCATTTCACCCGACCTGCTCCGAGTTTATGTTTCAGGCGGTGAAGCAGACCAACATTCTGAAAGGCGCATTGATGTTTGCCGACAGATTCACACGCGATACAAATTTTTTCAAAACCCGCGATCATTATCCTCTATATGTTAATGGAAAGTTTTACGATCCGGTGACCAACTACAAATTAGATTATTCTAAAATCAAATATATTCCTTCAGCAAATATTGTTTCCGATGATTAGAAAAATTATTACTCTCATAATATTATCCGCAGCTTTTTCAGCAACTGCATTTTGCCAATCGAACGAACTGCTCACAAACAAAAACAGATTAAAATTTGGTGATTATTTACTTAGACAAAAAGATTATTTACGGGCGGTAAATGAATACCGAAGCATTTTGAAAAATGTTAAAAATGATACTGTAAAATTTAAACTCGCTTTTTGTCTGGAAAAAATGAAACGTTATCAGGAAGCTGCTGATAATTACAAAGGATTGATTTTTAATTCAAATCTGGAAGAACTTTCAAAAATTCACTTTTTGAGAAACAAATTTTTGTCTGTCCCGCTAAAAGATTACCGTTCTCTTACTAAAAACAGAATGTACGAATCCGCTAAATACAGAGATAAAAGTAACAAACTACATAAGCTGTCACTTTTACTTGATTTCAACAGATTGCCGGAAAAAGATAAATTTTTGAGTGATTTTGATAAACAGGACAGAGAAACTATTTCCGGATTTTATAACAGAAGAGTAAATCCTGAACATAAAGATCCTTTAACAGCAGGAATTTTATCAGCACTTATTCCGGGAGCCGGGAAGTTTTATACCGAAGAGTACACAGATGGTTTAACTTCATTTTTGCTCACAGGAGTTTTAACCTATCTGGCGATTGATAATTTAAATGACGGACACGACACCAGAGGCTGGATTTTTACCGGACTGGCTACATACTTCTATGCCGGAAATATCTATGGTTCAGTTGCATCAGCGCAAATTTTTAATGCGCGTGTTGAGTTTAATCTGGTTGAAGAAATAAAACAATTTTTAGGCAAAAAAAATCACTTCTTGCCGGAAGTAAGATTTATACAATAATGGTGACAAAATGAGACATTTGAAAAAAATATTAATGTTTCTGCTTATCGGAATGAATATTGGTTTTGCACAAAATTATTCAGTCCAGCTCAATTTTGCCGATAGTCTCTTTAATTCGGAAAATTACTTTGACGCGGTTACCGAGTATAAGAGATATCTCTTTTTTAATAAAGATGCTAACGATGAATTTCATCCCAACTACAAAATAGGATTAAGCTATAAAGCAGGTGCAAGGTTAAATGATGCAGCGAAATATTTAACTCTTGCCTCAATTAAAGCAAATTCTGATGAAGAAAAGTATCAGGTTTTGGTAGATTTGGCCAGAACAAATATTTTAAGAAGAACTTGTTTTCAGGCACATAAAATAATAGACAATTTATTCAAAAATGAAATCTATTCTGATAAAAAAGATGAACTTATTTATTGGAAAGGTTTTGCTTTTATATTTGAAGATAAATGGGAAGAGGCAGCCGGACAATTCGCTTTGCTGGAAGGCAAAAACGAGCTTGTGAATCTTTGTAACAATGTTGAAGATGAAAAAATATCGGTTACTTTTGCCAAAGTTATTTCTTATATTTTGCCTGGTTCTGGACAAATTTATGCAGGTGAATATCTATCCGGTATTATTTCTCTCGGGTGGAATGTTCTCCTTGGTTATCATACAATAAATGCTGCTGTAGAGGAGAGAGTTTTTGATGCCGCAGTTGTCGGAAATTTACTCTGGTTCAGATTTTACAGAGGCAATATTCAGAACGCAGAACAGTTTGCAATCGAAAAGAATATTGAGGTTGCAAACAAAGCATTGGAATATTTGCAAACTAAATATATAGGAATAAAACCGTGAGATTATCAGAAGAAGAAATTCGTAAAATAACTCTGAGTGCAATTCAGGAGTTAGGCGATTCCGCTAATCCTGATGCAGTAAAAAATGTTGTTGCAAAAACTGTTGATAAAATGGGTTCTGCTCTTGAATCTGCAAATGCTGAAGCTGATTCCGGCAAAATTATTTTAACTTCATTTGGTGCAAACTATCCTGGTATTGTTGCCGGTATTACTGCTGAATTAAGCAGTACAAAATGTAATATTCTTGATATTAGTCAGAAAATCCTTAGTGAATACTATACAATGATAATGGTTATTGATATTTCGGAAACCAATTGCTCATTTAAGGAATTGCAAGATAAGATGAATGCAGTAGCCGACAGATTAGGTATTAAAGTATATCTTCAGCACGAAAATATCTTTAAATCTATGCATCGTATTTAATTATAAAAGATAAGGATTAGAGAGATATGCCATACGAATTTGAAGAGGTCCTGGAAACGATACGAATGACCGAGGTTGAACATTTTGATATTCGTACTGTTACACTGGGAATAAGTTTAAGAGATTGTTTCGACAGAAACATTGAAGTAGCAAAACAGAAAGTTTACGATAAAATATTAAAATACGGCAGTAACCATGTTAAGTATGCAGAAGAAATAGAATCTAAATATGGTATTGCCATTGCAAATAAAAGAGTTTCAATTACTCCTATTTCAATTCCGTTTGATGCTTATAAAGCTGAAGAATTTGTTGAAATAGCTAAAGTTCTTGATAAAGCTGCAGGCGAAATTGGTGTGGATTTCTTAGCCGGTTACTCTGCACTTGTTCAAAAAGGTTTTACAAATGGTGAAAGAGAATTGATTAAATCAATTCCTTACGCGCTTGCTGAAACAAAAAGAATCTGCTCCAGTGTTAATGTTGCTTCAACAGCAGCAGGAATTAATATGGATGCAATTAATCTTATGGCCGAAGCAATCAAAAAAACAGCCGAACTTACAAAAGATGAAGGTTCAATTGGCTGTGCAAAATTGGTTGTTTACTGTAACGTGCCTGAAGATAATCCTTTTGTTGCCGGTGCTTTTCACGGTGTTACCGAACCTGAAGTTGTTGTTAATACAGGTATTAGCGGACCCGGAGTTGTGTTAAACGCAATTAAAGAAGCCGGTCCGGTAGATCTTCAGAAACTTGCTGAAGTTATTAAAAAAACTGCTTACAAAATTACTCGTGCAGGCGAATTAATGGGACGCGCAGTTGCTGCAAAACACGGACTCCCATTTGGTATTGTTGACGTATCACTTGCTCCAACTCCTGCTGAAGGTGACAGTATTGCTGATATCCTTATGGCAATGGGTGTTGAAGATGTTGGTGCTCCCGGAACAACCGCTTGTCTTGCAATGTTAAATGATGCAGTTAAAAAAGCCGGTATGATGGCAAGTGCATCAGTTGGCGGAATGAGTGGTGCTTTTATTCCTGTAAGTGAAGATGCTGCAATGATCAGAGCTGCGGAAAAAGGTCACATCACTCTTGAAAAACTTGAAGCTATGACTTGCGTATGTTCTGTTGGTCTTGATATGGTTGCCGTTCCCGGCGATACACCTACTTCAACAATTGCAGGTATTATTGCAGACGAATGCGCCATTGGTATGATAAATAACAAAACCACAGCTGTGAGAATTATTCCGGCTTATGGTAAAAAAGTAGGTGAGTCAGTTGATTATGGCGGTCTTTTAGGATTGGCCCCTATTATGAAAGTAAGTGAATTGAGCAGTTCAAACTATGTGTTAAGAGGCGGAAGAGTTCCTGCCCCTACAAGAAGTTTAACTAATTAGTTTAGCTATAAAATTATAAATTTGCTGGTCGGGTTTTCGCCCGACCGCAATCTGACAATAC
>JBGRQB010000129.1:0-12969 GCA_041725875.1 Rhodothermaceae bacterium | reverse complement strand
GTGTGCTCTTCCGATCTGCGGTATGCACAATAAAATATGGCTTCTTGAACATGAAGGAAGATCAATAAACAGTGAAAAACTGACAATTGATAAGTAAGTTACAAAAACTCAAATTTCATTATTTATGAATAATATACTATAAGATGTTTATACAAAAAGAAATAACACTTACACCTAAAAGACGCGGATTCCATTTAATCACACGCGAAATTGAACAGGCCGTTCCCGAACTGAGAGAAATCTCTAAGGGAATTGCCAATATTTTTATTAAACATACATCTGCGTCATTAACAATAAATGAAAATGCAGATCCTGATGTACGCACCGATATGGAATCACATTTTAATAAACTTGCACCTGAAAATGCACCATATTATGTACATGTTTTTGAGGGTTCCGATGATATGCCGGCTCATATAAAAGCATCACTTTTAGGAAGCTCCGTTAATGTGCCAGTTACAAACGGAAGATTTAATATGGGAACATGGCAGGGAATTTATCTTTGTGAACACAGAAATCAGGGTGGTTCCAGAAAACTGGTAATTACGGTAAACGGAGAATAAATTTATCTGAAATTGGTCAGTTGAATTAAATGGGTTAAACTATGTTATCACTCCATATACATTCATACTATTCAAAACTGGAAGGAACAATTTCTCCGAAAAGAATTGTAGATTTTGCAATTGAACAAAAGCAAAATTATGCCTCTCTTACCGATACAAATTGTATGAATGGTTTAATACAGTGTGCTAAATATGCCGAAGAAAAAAAGATAAAGCCGATTTTGGGATGTTTAATTACAGAGAAAGAAGATGAAAATATTTCGGCGATATTTTTAGCTAAAAATAATCAGGGATATTCAGAAATATGTAAGATTATAACTACAAGAAATCTTCAGGAAGAATTTTCCCTTACAGAGATTATAAAGCAGAGTTCTCCAAATTTTTATGTTATAACTTCTTCGCTGAAATTGATAACTTCTCTGTTAAGTGAAAAAAATGAATTCCCTGATTTGTATGTGGAACTAGTTGTAACTGAACAACTTAAAAAACGAACACGTATTCTGTATGAACTGGCAAATAAAAATAATTTAAAGATAGTTGCAACGCATCCGGCCTATTTTGAAAGGACAGAAGATTTTTTGCTTCATCAGACTGTCTGTGCGATCCGAAAAAACTCAACTCTTGAAAATATTTCTGAAAATGAAGTTAAGGATCCTGAATTTTATTTGAAAGATAGCAGGGAACTGGAAGAAATATGGAGTAAAGTTCCTGAGGCTTTGACTAATATAAAAGAGATCGTGAAAAACTGTAATGTGAATCTGGAACTTGGAAAATATAAGTTCCCGGAATTTCCTTTGCCTAAAGATGAAACTGCGTTTTCTTATTTGAGTCAGGTTTGCTTTAAGGGATTAAGTGACAAATATAAATATATATCTGAAGAAGCTGTTAAACGACTTGAATATGAGCTTTCTGTTATACAGGAACGAGGATTTTGTGATTATTTTTTAGTTGTGTGGGATATTATAAGAGAAGCAAGAACAAGAAGTATGATGACTATTGGTCGTGGTTCAGCAGCTAACAGTCTGGTTTCTTATTGTCTTGATATTACTCAAATAGATCCAATTGAAAATGATTTTTATTTTGAACGCTTTCTTAACAGGGGGCGTGTAAGTGCGCCTGATATTGATCTCGATTTTTCCTGGAAAGAGCGGGATGAAATTGTAAAATATATTTTTGAAAAATATGGCTACGATAAAGTGGCAATGATTTCTACAACAATTACATTTAAAGCCCGATCGGCTTTCAGAGAAACTGCAAAGGTTTTTGGGTTATCGGAAAGGGAAATCTCGAAATTTAGTAAATTAATTCCCTGGACAAGTGCATCAAACCTCCCTGATATTGAAAACAAGTTTCCTGAAAGCAAATCATTAAAATTTGATCAGGAACCCTGGAAAACCATTATTAGTATTGCTGCCCGGTTATCTGGGTTTCCGAGACATTTAAGTATACATCCGGGCGGACTCGTAATTACTAAAAACCCGATTACAGATTATGTGGCTTTGGAGTATGCAAAAAATAAAGGTTTGGGAGTGATAATTACCCAGCCCGATATGTATCCGATAGAAGATATGGGGTTGATTAAAATTGATCTCCTTAGTCAGCGCGCTCTTGCAGTTTTGAAAGATACTGTAAATGTTTTGGCTTCAATGACTAAAGGAAAAGAGAAAAAACTGAAACCAAAAATTTACAAAATCGATAGTAAAGCTAATTAAACAGTGCCAGCCAGATACTTGTTTTGGGAAGAATAGCGCTACTTTTTACATCAGGATGTTCGAAAATAAATTCATCTACAGCTTTTTTTACTTCGGTTCCGCCTGAATGATAATCGTGTCCGCATAAAATTCCTCCCGGTTTGAGACTTTTTATAGCAATTGCTGCATCCTTACAAACGTTTTCATAATCGTGAGCGGCATCAATAAAAATAAGATCAAAAAAGTTTTCAGGTAAAATTTCAGAAAACTCCTGGGATGAACCTTTTAACACACGAATATTTTCTGAAAACCAGTCGGTGTTTTTTATAAAATCATTTAATACGGAAATATCGCTTTGGGCAATCTGATGACCCAATTCATCTGACTGAAGCGGACCTGTTGGTTGAGTTGAATAATCTTTCCAAATATCAAGGCAATAAAGAATTGTATTAGTTCCTTTTATAGATTTTCCAAATACATTTGCAGATTTTCCTCTGTAAGAACCGATTTCCAGAATTCGTGAATTGTCGGGCAGACTCTCAGCTAAGCGTAATAAAGCTATAATTTCCGTATCTAAAAGATGTCCACCTATTTTATTAATCTCTTCAATTATTTGTTTTTCCAGATCGGAAACAATTTCAAAATCCATTTGCTGTTCCATTTTATTTCTGATTAAATTGAAAGTTTACCATAAACTGATTCTAGCTTAGTTATTTCAGTAATATGTTTTTCTGAACCTGGCATTTGATTTAAAAGTGTAAAAAAATCTTTTAAAATGTTATTATCAAAAATTGTGTAACCAAAAAATCCGGCTTCAATTTGTAACATAATAAATGTTGCAAGGCAATTTCCGGAATTGTCAAAATTGTTATTCTCCAGACTTTCTTTAAGAATTGCATTTAATACAATTGCCAGATTTTTGAATTCTTCCTGTTCGTTAGAAATATATCTGTAAAATAAAGATCTTAATAAATAGCATTTATAAATAATATTTGAATGATCAATTTCTGTACATTTTCTAAACAAATCGGAAGCTTCTATCGGAAACACTCTCATATTATCTTTATCTGTTTTATTCCAGAAATAACAGGCTGTATCAAATGTTTTTTCTACCTCTGAGGAAGAAGTTTTTTCTACAAAGAAATAGTAAGACCATTCATTTTTTTCTGTGAAACTGGTTTTATCATAAGCGTTTTTGAAAAGCTGTGGTTGCTCTTTCTCCAAATTATGGAACCCGTTTATTAAAAGAAAATCAGTGAAGTTTTCTTTGGTAAAAAGGGAAGGATAAAACAATCTGGGCCAATGATAGGTGTAAGGATTTGGTGTACTTATCAAAAGTTTTCCGCCTGGTTTTAATATTCTGTAAATCTCTTCAAGTGCAAATTGCGGATTTGAAAAATGTTCAAAGACTTCGAAAGCAAAAATTATATCAATGCTTTCATTAAGTTCTTCGGTTCTTTCAATGTCAAGATTTTTCTTATTAACCTGAATGGAAAATTTTTTGCAGTTATTTATAGCAGAGTCAGATACATCATATCCGATAACCTGATTTTTATCTCGGAGCAAATAGAGAATTCCTCCTTCGCCTCCTACACCAAATTCAATAATTTTTTTATTTTCCGGAATATCTCCAAAGAAATGTTTCAGTATTACTAGATTTTTTTCTATTGTTACTTTATTTACTTCAGATTCGTCAGTCCAATAATTTTTATAAAAATTTTCTGCATCACTGGAAATTTTTTCTTTTGAGTTACCTACTGTTGAAATTTGTTTTTTCTCGTCCATTTACAGACCATTTGTGAAATGATATTAACATAAAAAGATAAAATTTATTTGAAGAAATTCCAAACAAAGAGTAGGAGAACAAAGTTATCCTGATTTTGCTCCTGTATAATACTGTACCATTTTTTTCTGGTCGAGAGTTTTAACAATTTTGAATTCTTCTTCGTGTACAATTTCTCGTTCACCATACCATTTGTTTTCTGTGCTGTCTTTTTGTGTAACTACCAGAGCATCTACGGCAGATAAAATTTCAAGTTTTTCAACTACAAGATTGTTGCCATTTTCAATGTCTACTCGTCCTTCAATCAAATAAGGACCCATAGACATTGTAAGTTCGGCATATTTTTGATAAACATCAGGAAAAACAACAGCTTCAAAAGTACCGGTTAAATCTTCGAGCGAAAGAAATTTCATAATTTTGTTCTTTTTAGTTTTTATCCTTTTGGAAGTCATATACCAGCCAATCATTTTTATAGTTTGATTATGATAGTTTTCCATTTCAGTAGCTGGTACAACATCGTTGCGGTTAATATAATCTTTATAAAATTGAAGAGGATGGCGAGTTACCATATAGCCAAGTAATTCATTTTCATTTCTGCAAATTTCTTCTATTGTAAATTGTTTTGCAGTTTTTACCTTTTCTTCCAAATCGGATATTTCAAAGTGAAATAAATCGCCGTTTTGTACAAGTGTGCGATGACGGAAATAAACATCTAACAATCTCAGCAGTTCCGGACGAGTTTGTCTGAAGCACCCCAATGCACCGCATCTTATTAAAAGAATTGTCTCTTCATATCCCGGATTAACACGATTAATAAAATCTGCCAGAGAAATATATTTTCCTGTTTTTTCTCTTTCAGAAATAATTTTTTTTCCTGTGTTGTGGGTAAGTCCCTTTACGGCCATTAATCCTATCTGAATCTCCTTTTGTTTTCCGGTGTAAATGTATTGACTATTATTAATACAGGGGAGTTTCAGTTTTATGCCTATCCTTACAGCTTCCCATATATAGACAGGCGCAGAATAAAACCCGCCCCGGTTACTTAAAACATTTGCCATAAATTCGGCAGGATAATGTGCTTTCAGATAAGTGACCTGAAATGAAAGAACAGCAAAAGAAGCACTATGTGCTTTACAAAATGCATAACCTGCAAAAGAAGAAATCTGTTCCCACAGTTTTTTTTGAACATAAAAGGAAAAATTTTTCTGTTTACAACATTCCTGAAATCTGTCGGAAATTGCCTGCATTGCTTTGTGAGAACGCATTTTACCACTCATTGCACGTCTCAGTAAATCTGCTTCTTCAAGAGTTAAACCAATAATATGATGCGCAATCTTTATAACATCTTCCTGATAAATCATAACCCCGTAAGTTTCACCAAGATATTTTTTCATTTCAGGAATAAGGTATTTCCTTCTGGAAGGATCTTTATGTCGTTTTATAAATTCCTGCATCATCCCGCTTTCTGCTACTCCGGGACGTATAACCGAGCTTGCGGCAGTCAGCATTTCAAACGTATCACACTCAAGCTGCTTTAATAAAGAACGCATTCCAGGCGATTCCACATAAAAGCAGCCTATTGTTTCTCCTTTTCGTAAAAGCTCTTTTGTAGCTGGATCATTAAATATCATTTCCAGATCGTATATATCAAAATCTATATCTGAACCATGTTGCGGACGGGGAACAGGTTTAAAAATACTCTGAGTTCCGTTTTTATTTCCTTTGAGTTTAAATTTTTTTGAAATTTTTATGTCAGAGAATTGACTTTTCATATTCCTTTTCACTATATTAGTAGTGTACATTTGTACACTACTAATTAAATGGAATATGAGGAATTAATCAAGTTAAAAGGAGTGTTAATGGAAAAGTTTTTGGCACATTGCGGATTGGATTGCGGGGACTGCGGGGCGTATAAGGCATATAAAACAAACAGTGATGAAATAAGGCAGGAAACTTCCAAAGAATGGAGTGAACAATTTAATATTGATATCGATCCCAAAACAATTAATTGTGCAGGATGTTTATCAGAAGAGGGGCCATTGTTTTCTCATTGCAGTATATGTGAAATAAGAAAATGCTCTATGGGTAAAAGTTTAGAAAACTGTGCTTTTTGTGAAGATTATGGATGTGAAACTTTGGGCAAAGTGCATTCATTTTCCGGTGAAGCAAAAGCAAATCTTGAGGATATCAGGGTAGGGCGCTAATAACATAAAATTACGGACTTTTCGCCGTGGGGGCGGGAAGTCTGTAATGGTTTAAGGAGAGAAATGGAATTTTATAAAGTCATAGAAAATAGAAGAAGCATTCGCGATTTTTCCCAAAAAGAAGTTGAAGAAGAAAAAATTTCCAGGATTTTGGATGCAGGAATAAAAGCACCTTCATACAATCATAAACGGGAATGGGATTTTATGTTGATAAAAGACCCTGGACTCAGAAAAGCTGTTGTAAAAACAGAAGATTTATCAGGAAAGATCAGTCCTCAAAACCTGAAAAACATATTGTTTGAAGAAGATAATTTTATGGCAGATATGTATCTGGATGCTATCCCGAAGCAGAAGAGTATGTTGTTACAGGCACCGGAATTATTAATTGTGGTTTATAAACCTAAGACAGAAATAAAGGAAAGCCAAAATATCTATGACTTAAACTGTTTTGCATCTGTCTGGTGCTGTATTGAAAATATTCTTTTGGCAATAACAGAAGAAGATTTGTACGGGGTAACATATATTCCGCAAAGAACAGTTGAAATGAAAAGTTTGTTGAATATCCCAAAAGAACTGGAAATAGCAGCTTTAATTCCTTTTGGGCAGAAAGCTGATTTGGCGGTGGTTCCAAAACAAAAAGAAAGAGAAGTAGAAAAACATATTCATATAAACAAATGGGGGGAAACAATTTAGCAAAATGAATATTGATAAATTGTTAATTATTATCTGAATATACTCGCAATTTATTCATATTTGATTATATTTATGCCAATATGATCAGACAAAGACTTTGAGTCAAGCTTGCTATTTACAATTATGAAAACGATTTTCCATTTGGATCTGGATGCATTTTTTGTATCGGTTGAAAGATTATTAAATCCTTCACTTATAGGGAAACCTGTAATTGTAGGAGCTGATCCTAAAGCCGGATATGGCAGAGGAGTTATTGCGGCCTGTTCATACGAAGCACGTCAATTTGGTCTGCATTCGGCAATGCCTATCAGAACGGCATATAAACTTTGTCCTCACGGAGAATATGTAAAAGGTCATATGAAAGAATACAGCAAGCACTCGAAACAGGTAAAAGCACTTCTTGAAAAATATGCTCCTGTAATT
Organism: Rhodothermaceae bacterium; assembly: GCA_041725875.1. Taxonomy (GTDB): domain Bacteria; phylum Bacteroidota; class Ignavibacteria; order Ignavibacteriales; family Melioribacteraceae; genus JBGRQB01. Next base: position 5,612 of record JBGRQB010000129.1, on the reverse strand, counting down.
GAACAAACCTCCATCGATGAATTTTATCTCGATTTTTCAGGCACTTCGCATATGTATGGTGAAATGGGCAATTTTGCCATAAGGTTGCAGAATGAAATCTGGGAAGAGTTGAAACTGCCTTGTTCAATAGGAATTGCTTCCAACAAAACCATTGCAAAAATAGCTTCCGATTTTTTCAAACCTAAAGGTATTACTCATGTAAAAGCGGGAATGGAAAAGGAATTTTTGAGTAAAATGCCTTTGAGCGCAATTCCCGGAGTGGGCAGACAAACACTTCCGCAGCTCAAAAACAAAGGGATAGAAAAGGTTGAAGATGTACTAAAGCTGCCGGAAGAATATTGGTCGGCAGCATATGGTAAAGCCGGTATTTCCCTTTGGAAAAAAGCAAACGGACGGGGATCAGAAATTGTAAATCCGGCACAGGAAAGAAAAAGCATCTCAAAAGAAAGAACCTACAGTGAAGATGTTATGAATATAGAAAAGGTTGAAAACACCTTGTTTAAGCTTACAGGGGAAGTCTGCCAGATTTTAAGAGATAAAAACTGGCTTGCTTCAACAATAACAATGAAATTGAGGTATTCCGATTTTGCAACACTAACCAGATCAAAAACAATTTACCCGACAGATGATGACAAAACTGTTTATGAAACAGCCAGAGAGATGTTTGAAAAAGCATATACCAGAAGAGTTAGTATAAGATTAATAGGAGTGGGATTAACAAATTTTTGTGAATTTGCCGAGCAGGAAGAACTTTTTGAAGATGAAGATATACTCAGAAAAAAAATGTTACGCGCTGTAACTAAAATAAGAGACAATTTTGGTTTTTCTTCCATCAATATAGGAATAAATGAAAAAAAATAGCCGTAATTGAAATAATTAACTATATTGTAATACTAGATGAGAAATTGAGGGTTAAAATGAATAGCAGATCTATACGAACTGACATAATTCTTAAGGTAACATCAGCGGCATTTCTAGTAATACTTTTATTCACATCAGTCATAGTTTATTTCAGTTACAAATTTGTAATTGAAAAAGAATATGAAAATGCTCAAATTCTTTCGCGAAAATATGCAAATGAGTTTAATGCAGAAATGTTGGCCTATCTTTCAAAGGCGCAGACATTTGCCACTACTTTTGAGCAAATTACACCTATTTCGCGTGAACAGGTTAACAATATTCTGCAGCATTTTCTGGAAGAACACAGAAAAGTTTTGGGTGTTTTCGCAAATTATGAACCAAATCAGTTTGACGGGGCAGATAACAAATACAAAAACAAACAGGGGAGTGATTCAACCGGAAGATTTTTACCATATTGGAATAAATTAAGGGAAAGCGGAATTCCGAAGCTCGAAGTTGGAGTAAATATGGATATTTCCGACTGGTACCTTGAACCTAAAAGAACAGGGACTTATAAAATATCAGATCCCTACATTTATGAAAAACTTCTGCTGGTAAGTTTTATTTGTCCGATTATGAAAGATGGAAAATTTATCGGTATAACCGGAGTTGATTCAACACCTGAAAATTTTCATAACATAATCAAAAAAATAAAAGTATATGAAAGCGGATATGCACTTCTTGTCAGTAATTCAGGTACTTTTGTGTCCTTTAAGGACAGTTCTAAAATAGGCAAACTTACAATTAACGAATGGGCAACAAAAAGTAAAAACAAAGAGTTAATGGCAATTGCCTCTGAAATTGAAGAAGGAATGGAAGGTTTTTACGAAACTGTGGATCCAAATACAGGAAAAGAATCGTTAATGTTTTACACTCCGGTGGAAACAGGCAACTGGAGCTTTATTGTTGTGGTTCCTAAAAGTGAAATATATGCATCTATCTACAAAATTATTGCAATTCAGGTGTTGTTCGGGTTGTTCTTCATCATTGCAATTAATTTAATTTTATATAAAACGATAGATAAATGGATTGAACCAATTCTTGCTCTGGCAGATTATGCCAGAATCACTTCGGGGAAATTTGAAAGTCTGACAAGAAGAAAAATAGAAAAGGAACTTGCAAAAGAAAAAAATGAAATTGTTACGTTAAAAAACTCGTTTGATTATTTTGTTACCAATCTAATGACTTCCTACAACGAGCTCGATTCCTTTATTAATAATACATCTGATGCAATTGTTATTATCAACAGAAAATTTGAAATAATAAGAGTAAATAAAGGTTTTGTAAATCTGTTTGGGTGGACTGAAACTGAGGTAATGGGAGAGACGATAAAAAATCTTCCTAAGGGATTAAAAGAAAAACTTGAAAATGTTTTTGCCGGATATAAAGACGAGATAATTCCCTTTGGCAGGGAAGAGAAAACAAAAGAAGGAAAAGCTTTAAGTATCAGCGTAACTGCTACGCCTATAAAAGATTATGAAGGAAATGTTATTGCAATTGCAACAATTTCAAGAGATGTAAGTGATCTGGTTCTTGCTGAACAAAAAATGAAAGAAGCAAAGGAGAAAGCGGAAAAAGCTGATAAAATGAAATCTGAATTTCTTGCTCAAATGTCACACGAAATAAGAACACCAATTAATACTATTTTAAGTTTTACAAGTCTGCTTCAGGAAGAATTGTCGCGGAATATCGATAGCGAACTTGAAGATGTTTTCAAAATTATAGGCAATGCCGGTAAAAGAATTATCAGAACCATAGATCTTTTGTTGAATATGTCTGAATTACAAACTGGTTCATATCATCATTATCCGCAGGATATTCTTTTGGGAGAAGAAGTTCTTGAACCGTTGTTTTTTGAATTTAAACCTCTGGCTGAAAAGAAAAATTTGGAATTAAATTATCATTTTTCTGGAGATTTTAAAATTCATATTGATGAATATACCGTATCACAAATTTTTAACAACCTGATTGATAATGCAATAAAATATACCGAAGAGGGAAATATTGCAATTAAACTTTATACAAAAGAAGATAAAACAGCTGTTGAAATTTCAGATACGGGAATAGGAATAAAAGAAGAATATCTGCCTGATTTGTTTTTGCCATTTTCTCAGGAAGAACAGGGGTATACAAGAAGATTTGAGGGTAACGGACTCGGACTAGCGCTTGTCAAAAAATATTGTGAACTTAATAACGCTGAAATTTATGTTAACAGTAAAAAGCAGACAGGCACAAAGTTTACCGTGATTTTTAACTAGTTTCCTGCGGTTCATAAAAATATAGTGGTTGTTGGAGAAAACACTATATTTGCAGAACATTTTCAGGAAAACTATGCGGAAATTTTTTGATAAATATATGATACTATTGTTGCTTGTAACAATAGTTTGGGGCTCCACTTTTGTGGTAATAAAAGGTATTATAGCAGAAACCAACGAATATTTTCTGGTTTTTGCCAGATGTTTAATTGCCGCAATTCCAATGGTTTTATATCTGCTGATAAAAGATAGAAAATCGTTATTACACTTTCCCTCATTTTACAGAGGAATGATTCTTGGTTTATTACTGGGAATTATTTACAGCTCGCAAGTTATTGGTCTGCAATTCACAACAACCGGACACAGTGCATTTATAACAGGAATAGCAGTAATTCTTGTTCCTCTTTTTCTCTTCCTTTTCTGGAAACAGAATTTTAGCAAGTTTGAAGTAATTGCAATTCTGATAGTCTTTTTCGGAGTATTTCTTCTTACGTTCACTCCGGGTGAAGAGATAAATTTGGGCGATTTAATAACTTTAGTAACAGCGTTTACCTGTGCATTTCATTTTATTTTGGCAGGGAAGTTTGTTGTAAAATCGGAAACGCTGGCGTTAATTACATATCAGTTTTTGGGAGCTACAATTGTAACTCTTATTGCGTTTGTAATTTTTGATAATAACTGGAATTCACTCTCTGAAAATGCAATTTATTCTTTAATATATCTCGGATTATTTGGTACACTCTTCTGCTATTTTGTTTATGTGTGGGCGCAGAAATTTGTTAGTCCGATGTTTATTGTTCTCACATTTTCACTCGAACCGATTTTTGCCAGTCTGTTTGGCTATTGGTTTTTAAGTGAACTTATGGATTTGAAAGAAATTGCCGGTGCTGCTTTTATAGTGAGCGGAATTATTTTTTATAAATATAAACAACACAGACTCAAAAATGCTTAATCTCTTATTAACAATAATATGCTCAACAAGTATAGCTTTAATTCTTAAACACAACGATTCAAAAAAAGGAAACCCCGTAGTTTTGCTGATGGGCAACTACTTTGTTGCGAGTCTGTTAGGCTTCTTCTTTATGCTGAAATCAGGAAAAATTTCATTTTCTACTGAGGTTCTGATATTTGGAGCTTTTATGGGAGGGGTTTTCTTCCTTTCATTTTTTCTTTTTACAAAAGGAGTAAATATTGCCGGAGCCGCATTATCTACGGTAAGTTCCAGATTGTCAGTTATAATTCCCATATTTTTATCAATAATATTTTTTAATGAAATTCCCGGATTAACACAAATAATCGGTTTTCTTTTTGCAGTTGCAACAATAGTGTTGTTTTATTTTTCTCTAAAAACAATTTCACAGGAACAGCTTACATTTAGTGAATATTTCATTCTGTTTACACTCCTGGCAGGAATAGGAATTGGAGATTTTGGAATGAAAATATTTAATCAATGGAAAAGCTCTGTTGATCAGCCATTTTTTCTTTTTTCAATTTTCTCTTTTGCATTTCTCTATACGCTGATTTATGTACTTGTTAAAAAAGAAAAAATTGAATTGATTACGCTAAAAAGAGGAGCAGTGTTAGGAATTCCAAATATTTTCAGCTCTTATTTTTTATTGGAAGCATTAAATCAGATTCCGGCTATAATTGTTTATCCAGTTGCTAATATTGGAATTATTCTGGCAACAACATCAGGCGCACTCTTTTTCTGGAAAGAAAAGCTGAACAAATTTGGAAAAATAGCGCTTGTATCGGGAATAACATCTATTCTGTTTCTAAGTCTTTAATACTTTCCAAAAAAGGAAACTCAATTGTAAAAACCGAGCCTTCGTTTTCTTTGCTTGTTACACTGATTTTACCATTAAATTTTTCAAGTAATTCTTTGCATAAAATTAACCCGAGTCCGGTTCCTTTTTCATTTTTTGTTCCGTGAGTTGTTACGGTTTCTGTATCGGAAAAAAGCTTTTTTATGTTTTCTTCCGGAATGCCGGTTCCAAAGTCGCGGACAGACATTTTCACAATCTTGTTTTTTACCAGATAAATTACCTCAATTTTGCTCTCTTCATAAGAAAATTTAATAGCGTTTGATAAAATATTTCTCAAAATGATTTCAATTATATTTTTATCGCCAATTAATCGGGGTTTGCTTTTTATTACAATATCTATATTGATGTTTTTAACGGCTGCGAGATTTTCAATTTGTAAAGCTATTTTTTTGATCAGGTCGTCAATCATAAATATTTCGAAATTCAGTTCAAGTTTTCCAAGCTGAATTCGTGACCATTCCAGAAGATTCTCAATAAGTGAGTATAAAGTTTTGGTTGATTTAAACACATTGTTGATGAAAATTTTTCCTTCCGATTTTTCCATTTCGTCAAATTCATCACTCAAAAATTGGATATTTCCTAAAAGTGATTGGAGCGGACTCTTCAAATCGTGAGCAATTATGGAAAAGAA
>JBGRQB010000128.1:0-13046 GCA_041725875.1 Rhodothermaceae bacterium | reverse complement strand
ATATATCTTTTAGTTCCGGCCAAACCTTTTCCGGTTCATCAAAAATGAATGAATTTTGTGGATGATTAGCTAGCCATTTATTATTACCTTTAAAACTCATTACATCATCGTTGGCAACTCTCAGTAGCATTTCATCAAATTTCTCTGAATTAAAAAACTCTTTTAGTTTACTATCTAGCAAAATTTTATAAAGATCATAAGTATGCCTGATTTTATTCTTTAAACTTTCAACAGGATTTTCTTCATAAGAAAATCTCACCAGACTCATTATTTTTTCACACATAGTTCTTTTGGGTTCTAAAACTTGTACTTCAAACGGAAGCAAATTCATTTCTTCTGCAATATCTCGTTGTTTTGTTTCTTCCATCATTTCAAAAATGTAAGATGATATCATCTTTGTTGTATATGGTTCATGATTTCCTAAGCTTGTTGCTTCAACAATTATAACATCTCTTATCTGTCCAAAATCACCTTTAAATTCTTTTTTATAAGGGTGTACAGTTTTTCTACGCATTCCTTTTTTGTGGGTAACTCCTTCTAATTCCTGCTCAGGTAAAACATTGTTAACTACTTTCGAGACTTTTTTAATTTTTCTTTTTAATTGATTATTTGACTCCAAACCATTTTTTCTGACAACAAGATCAACATCTTCAGAAAATCGATCAATTAACCCATAACACTTTGACAAAGCTGTCCCGCCTTTAAAAACAGTATCCTCCCCTACTTTATTACTAAAAATTGTGTACAGAACAAAAGTGACCCAATAATCTTTCTCTATATAAATATCAGAAATCCCTTTTTTTTCCGCTGTTGCCCTTACAGCTTGTTGGAAAAGCTTTGCATCACTATGCAGTTTCATTTTATATTCCACCTATTTGTTGTTGATAAAACTTTTTCAGCTCCCGATAAATTATATGTTGTAATCGGATTCAATGATTTTAACAATAATTCTGAATTAACTCTATTTCCGTTTTCTTCTAATATTGCACCTAACAACGCCCTTGTTGCAGGCGGATATTTTTTAGCCAACCGTACAATTGCCCTGGTTTCTTTTTCCGATAATCCTTTTATAATTATCAATAATCTATTGCAAGCCATTTCGATTGAACAGTCTGGGATTTTTTTTATATATCTGATACAATCAAGAATTTGAAGTAATGGGATATTATCTTTGGTGATAATACTTTTTTGCTTGATAAAAGAAATTTTAATTTTATTTCTTCGAAAAGCAGCTCTTATTTCATTTCGCCCAATTTGAATTACATTACTTATCTGAGTTGTAAACCCTAATTTATTATAAATACTATAACCTGTAAGATATCCAATTATCTTTCCATTTTTTTCCAATAAATCCTTTACTATTTGATATTGGTCAGGTTGTAACGATCCAAAAACCGTTTTTTCCGGTTTATAATACTTACCTTTCGAAAGCTTAGATATTTTACCGGAAATTGCCATTCTGTTTAATGCCTTAATTACTGTTTCCTTATTATCCACCTCTTTCATAAAATCATTATAGGTAAACACATACCCTTTTGGGAAACGATCTATTAAAAACCTAATAATTTCAGCAATTTTCATACTTTTACTTTTTTTATTTATCTATTTTGTCCAGTTTTTTGTAAAAAAAACTGGACATTTATACAGCAAATATACAAATAAAAACTTAATTAAATCCAACTTTACAACCATATTGAATGATCTCTATAAATTACAATTTAACTGGATAAATTACCACATTAGATAAACAATTTTGTTTCTCAAAGCCATATCCGAAAACCGCTATCGGTTATCCGATTAATAATTTATATTTTGTTTGTCGATATTAGTTTTAACAAAAAGACAGATATTAAAATGAATGAACTATATTCAAAAGCCAGAATAAATAAGGATAAATCTTTTGACGGGAAATTTTACTTTGGTGTAAAAACCACCGGAATTTTTTGTCGTCCTTCCTGTCCTTCTCCAATTGCCAGGGAGAAAAATGTTCTCTATTTTAATACTGTTTTTGAAGCACTTGAAAAAGAGTTTACCCCCTGTTACAGGTACAGACCAGATATTGAAACCGAATATTATAACGGCAATGCAGAAGGCTCACTTCTGGTTTCTTCTGCACTTGAAATGATCTGTAACGGTTATCTTAATGACCATTCAGTTGATGATCTGGCAAGAGCAAACAACATTTCGGAACGTCATCTGCGCAAACTTTTTACCGACAACATCGGTATATCACCAAACAAGATTGCAATTTATCACAGAGCAATATTTGCCAAACGATTAATCCTTCATTCAGATAAATCATTTACCGATGTTGCATTTGCAGCAAGCTTTAATTCGTTAAGACAATTTAACGATGTGATAAAAAAACTTTTTGGTAAAACTCCCACGGAAATCAGAAAGATTTCTGCTAACAGAAAAAACAATGCAACACTTCTTGTAAAGTATAAACAGCCGTTTAATTTTTCCGAGATGCTTTCTTTTATGCGTCCGCGTACAATTAAAGGAGTTGAAGTTGTAACTGAGTCAGGTTATACACGTACATTCAGAATAAAAGATTTTTCCGGAAGTTTTACCGTAACAGATAATCCCAAAGAATCTGCACTTAATCTTTCCATAGATACCAACGATGTAAGATGTTATATGGAGATTTACAATCGGGTTCGCAAGATGTTTGATCTTGATACTGATATGAATCTTGTAAAAAGGAAACTGAAAAAACATAAAATTCTGTTTGGTGATAAAAAAACAGATAATATTCCGCGAATACCTGTTGCATTTGATCCGTTTGAATTTGTGATACGCGCTATTCTGGGTCAGCAAATTTCCGTAAAAGCGGCCACAACTCTTGCCGGAAGAATTGCCGAAGCAGCAGGAATGCAATATGAGAATGATATCAACAGCGAATTAAAGTTTTTCTTTCCAACACCGGAAGAGTTTGCAAAACTTAATCTGGATAATATAGGCTTAACCAGAACCAGAAAACAAACATTAAAACTTGTTGCCAATGCTATTCTGGATGGAAATCTTAACTTAAAAAGTCCGGGAAGTTTTGAAGATTTCCACAAAGCTTTTTCTGCCATTAAAGGAATTGGAGACTGGACAGTAAACTATGTTGCTATGCGTGCTTTGGGAATGAACGACTGCTTCCCAGCCACAGATTTGGGAATTATAAAAGCACTTTCAAAGACAGGTACCGAGAAACCAAAAGAAATAATTCAAATGGCAGAACAATGGCGTCCCTACAGATCTTATGCAACTCTATGCTTGTGGAAACATTACAGTTAAACTACTAAAGAGCTAAGGGTAATTACCATATAAAGTAACAATCAGGAATTATATTTTTAAAACTTTAACCTGAAAAGGTATTATTATGATTTGCACAACTTTTGAAAGTCCTGTAGGCGAAATAGCAATTGCAGGAGATGAAAACGGAATAAGCAGCGTCCAAATAAACACAGGCGAAGGAAAAAAGGGTTATGAAATTGTTGCTGACTGGAAAAGAGATAATATTTTTTTTGCCGAAGCAGTTAAACAGTTAAAGGAGTATTTTGACGGAAAACGGGTTTCATTTGATCTTAAATTAAATCCCAAAGGTACAGATTTCCAAAAACTGATATGGCATCAGCTTCTGAAAATTCCTTTTGGTGAAACAAGAAGTTACAAAGATATTGCGGTTGCTGCCGGTCAGCACAAAGCATCAAGAGCAGTTGGAGCAGCAAATGGTAAAAATCCTATTTCTCTTATTGTTCCCTGCCACAGAGTAATTGGTTCTAACGGAAAACTTACCGGTTATGCGCGCGGATTAAAAACAAAAGAACAACTTCTGAATTTTGAAAAGAGTGTTGTGAACAAAAAGTAAATTCTCAACTAACAGCAACAATTAAGGAAAATTATGAATAAGCAAGATCAGATAGAAAAAGCTCGGGCATTTAAAGCTATGCATCAAAATAATCTTCTTCTATTACCAAATGCCTGGACCGGCGGAAGTGCAAAAGTTTTTGAAAAAGCAGACTTCCCTGCTGTGGGAACAACATCAGCCGGAATAGCTTATTCACTTGGTTATCCGGATGGTGAAAAGATAACTTTTGATGATATTACAAGAGTGACAAAAGAAATTTTAAGAGTTATATCAATTCCTCTTACTGTTGATGTTGAAAGAGGCTACAGCGATATAATTCATGAAGTTAAAAATAACGTAAGAGAGATTATTGCAGCAGGTGCAGTTGGAATAAACTTAGAAGACGGCATTCCTGAAAAAGGAGCTGTTGATGATATTGAATTTTTCTGTTCAAAAATAGAAGCAGTGGCAAAGCTTAAAGAAGAAACGGGCATTCCCTTTGTGATAAATGCCAGGACAGACATTTTTCTTTTACAAATTGCCGATCAGGAAACAATGTTTGAAATGACAGTTGAAAGAGCTAAAGCATTGCAAGCAGCAGGTGCAGACTGCATATTTGTTCCGGGTCCGCTAAACGAAGAAATGATTATCAGACTTCGTAATGCAATTGATATGCCTCTTAATTTTTTTCTGCATTCTGCATTTTTCAACACAGCAAGAATGGCTGAAATTGGAATCAACAGATTAAGCAGCGGCTCTGCTCCTGTAAGAAGTGTCTTTAATACCTTAACCAAACTTGCCGAAGAATATAAAACAGGTAATAATCAGAAATTACTGAGCCATAAGTTTAACTATGCAGAAGCAAACAACTATTTTGGTAAATAGTTTGTCTGGTAGCCGATGACTTTAGTCGTCGTTCATTTTGTGCCTTCGATACAATCCGGCTTCGTGTAACACTTCGCCGGGTCACTCAGGCACCACACCAAAGTACGTGTCATTTCGCAGTAGCGAAGCGACGAAGAAATCCCAATACCGCGTTGTACACGGTGCAAAAGTGAGATCTCTCATTGTATTCGAGATGACACAATTATACAGATATGTTATAATTACCTGTCTTTCCGAACACAATTGAGGAAACTCAATGTTGAATTGGACAAAGTGTTACATTGAGGCCCTTCGGCTGCGCTCAGGCGACACAATATGATCGCCCGGCATCTTTTTTTGAGCGTAAAGAAAATTGAAGAGCGGAGGCGATAAGAACAAAAACTGTTTGAAGACGTGCGAAGCACGGCAAGTTGTTTTTGTTCAGCCGGAGAGGGCCCTTTCGACTTCGCTCAAGGTAAAAATTTTTAGCGAGGAAAAAGACAGCCGAAGTTTTTCTCAAACTTTTTCTGAAAAAGTTTGCCCTCGGAGTGAACAATGCAATACAAACCATATACCTTATAAGTATACTAAACTTTCAAGTTGTAGAAATACTACTAAATTAATGTTGACGTATCCCATTTAATCAGAACCTATCCCCCCTTTAAAGGCCACTTAGAGGCCAGTTAGCTCGGAGTTGTACCCTATTTGTATCGGATTTGTGTTTTGAACTAATCAGATTTAGAGAATAGTAAAATAAAACAAAAATTTGAAATTCTCTGCTCCCTGCCATATATTTGATATCCCTTTAGAATTATTATTCACATTCTGTTATTATACAGACCCAATGGGGGTGAAACTGGTTTCGACGGGGTTATTAGTTCTTTGAACTGCGTGCCGTGTTCTCCGTAGACACGTTAAACGACGGTACACTTATTTTAAATGGCGAAAATAATTACGCTTTAGCTGCCTAATTAGAATAATCTAACTTACGTAGCCGTTCTCCCCGGTTTCTCGTACCGGATCGGGACAGAACGTCGTTCAGGTACGATAGCCAAACCAAGAGTCTGAGTAGGCAAGGCGAATTTTAATCAGACTGGTTTCAATAGATTTTGTTTGTTAAAAATATTGGAATAAGATTAAATAACAAACTACGCATGTAGACGTTCTTAGCGCGGTAATTTCGGACGCGGGTTCGACTCCCGCCACCTCCACCAAACCCCTTATACTACAATAACTTAGGGGTTTTTCTCACAATATTTTCACAAAAAAACTGGTTCAAAATTTTTCATTACTTCGAATTCAACTATTCAGTTGTGAATTTACAAATAGAATTTGTTTCTTCAATTTTATATATTCATTTCAACAAAAGATGGGCTTCTCTCATTTAAATTATTAGTAAATTATCAAATTTGATATCCTGATAGGCACAGAACATACATATGTTATAAGCGTAGTTTGTTTGCATATGTTTTTCTGAAGTATTAATAAATTATTAAATCGCGAGAAAATATCACGTGATTATTTCACTTGGTTGTTTTTTTTGTTATTTTTGTATAACAAAAAATGAGAGAAAAATGCTATTAAAATTTTATTGTTCTAATTTTAAATCAATCAAAAAAGAAATCTCGTTTAGTATGTTTTCAGGAACATACAAGAGACACGAAAATCACATTGTTGATTTCAAGGAGCGTGGAGTCTTACGGTCTAGTGCAATTTATGGTACAAATGGATCAGGAAAGACAAATATTTTACTTGCATTACAATTTCTTACTAATTTAATTCTTCATGGGACACGAGATTTAAATGAAAAACTAAATTTTCCAGTATTTAAACTTTCAAACTGTGAAGAGTACCCCACAAAGATGGAAATTGATTTTATAATTGAGAATAAAAGATATAACTATAGAATACAAATTAAATCTGATATTATTTTATTAGAAGAATTATATGAGGTAAAAGATGACAATCATATAGTTTTATTTAAAAGAAAAAAAGAATTCAATAATACAAAATTAACCATAGCTCCCAATAGGAAAAAAACACAAAAAGAAAAGCTAAGGGAAGAGATTTACGCAGAAGAGTTAAGAGATAATCAAACATTTTTTTTCGAAGGTAGAAATAAAAAAATAAGTGAAATTGATTTACCTTATACTTGGTTTGAACAAAACTTAAAATTTATATCAATTGATACAAAAGCAATTGGTCTTGCATCTACTTTTTATATTGACAGAGAGTTTTTTGAATCTTCTAAAAAATTGATTCGGAATGCGAAAGTTGGTATTTCTGATATTAAATTAACCGAATATTCGCTTCAAGAAATGAAAAGTATTGGTTTTGATTTTCCAAATAAAGAAGTTGAAAATGATCTAATGGATAAGAACAATCTTGCCATAGATATTTATTTTAAGGGTGATCTTTATAGTGTATTTAATAGAGATGGCAATGTAAAGTTTATAAAAATCTCTACAATTCACCAAGGTACAAATGGAAATGAAGTTGAATTTAAGTATGAAGAAGAATCTAAGGGCGTTCAGAGGTTATTTTTTCTACTACCTGCAATTTATAGAAGTATTCATAAAAGTGAAGTTTTTATTATAGATGAGATAGAAACGAGTTTTCATCCTGTGTTGTTAAAGGATATTTTAAAGTTATATTTCAAATCACAAGTAAGTAATTCTGGACAAATTATATTTACAACTCATGAAAGTCATTTGTTGGATTTAGATTTATTTAGACAGGATGAAATATGGTTTTGTGAAAAAGATTTTGATGGATCTACTAAATTGTATTCGCTTAGTGAGTTCAAACCTCGTTTTGATAAGGATATCAGAAAAGGTTATTTTGAAGGTCAATTTGGCCCAATCCCATTTCTAGGAACTAAGGAGCAACTATTATAATGACTGATGAAAGGACAGATGATAGAATTGAAAATGTAAAAAATCCTAATCTAAATATTTATGGGTTTATATATAAAAATTATAAAGATATTTTAGCAGTACTAATATTTGTTTTTTGTGTTTTAATACTTGTATTTAATGATAAAGCGTTAGGTAGCGAAAAAATATCTACTGTTTTGGTCAGTGCCATATCTGGTTCTTTAGGTTTTATTTTTGGGAAAAAAATATCTTAAATCTAACATTAGAGTATTGAGACATTAACAAAGGAAAAGAAAATCATATTTAATTAGGTGTGAAAATTGAACCACTTATAACAAACAGTCAACACCAACCGTCGTATCGTGTTGGGTTTTGTGAATTTAAGGGATTAATAATTATATTACTAAGCGACGGGTTGTTTTATTTATCAAGATTCTTGCTATGGAGAAATAAATATGAAAAAATTTGTAGTTGTTTTATTGTTTGTTGTGTTAACTGTACTTTGTTATGGCCAAAACGGAGATATTAATAAATCAAAAGTGTACCTTTCTGATAAACTACTGGAAAAGGGATATAATTTAACTGATTCAATTATTAAAACAATTGTAAACTCTAATTGACAAGTCTCCACATACATAAGCTTTGCTATAAATAAAGAAATATACGATATTGAATTGCGAGCATATGATGGGAATAATAAAATTCTAATTAAATCAGATGATATTCATCATTTTTGGTATCATATTGCAGAAGAAAATTTAGCATACGTTTACTACTCCTATTTTCAAAATTTTCCTTCTGAGTTTATAAAAAAGGTAGTTATTGATCTGGAATAATCATAAAAGTAAAATGTGCAGCCGGTGTTTCAACCCCGACTGCCACAGCACAAATAGCCAAGCATTTTAACTCCACGTTCTATTCCCTCCCAATATTAACATATTATAAACTCTTCATATTTTAGAAATAGAAAATGATCTTACCAAACTTATTTTGTATTTTTGGCTGTCAAATAACACAAATCATAGTGAGGGACTAATGATTAAAAAATTACTTTTTTTACTAATTTTATCTATTCCTGTATTAGGTCAGGCGGCAAAGGATTTATTTATTTCAGAGTATGTGGAAGGAAGCAGTTACAATAAGTACATTGAAATATATAACGGAACCGGTAATACAGTTGATTTATCAGCTTACGAGTTGCAGATTTTCAGTAATGGTTCGGCAACTCCTTCAAAAACTTTTACCTTAACAGGAACACTGCACAACAATTCTGTTATAGTTTATCAGCATCCCAGTGCCAATATCTATTCAGGTGCAACTACCAGTAATGGTGATGTAATTAACTTTAACGGCGATGATGCTGTTGCTCTTGTTAAAAGCGGCAGTTACGTGGATATCTTCGGCAGCATTGGTGAAGATCCGGGATCAAACTGGTCATCAGGGAGTATTGTTACAAAGGACAAAACTCTCAAAAGAAAATCAAACATTTCTGAAGGTGTTACAAACAGCTCAACAACCGGCTTCCCTACTTTAGGTACGGAATGGGAAATGATTGATAAAGATACTCACGATTTAGGAACACATCAGTTTGACGGAGCAGTTACTGTTACTCCTCCAACAGCCGGCAGTGCTACTAATGTTACGGAAACCGCTTTTACTGCAAACTGGAATTCTATTTCAGGCGCAACAGGTTACTTTATTGATATTTCCGAAGTTTCCGATTTTTCATCTTTTGTTACTGGATTTGAGAACAAAGATGCAGGAAATGTTACATCATTTAATGTTACGGGACTTAATCCGGGTGTGACTTACTACTACAGAGCAAGAGTACAAACCACCAGTGGTACAAGTGGTAACTCAAATACTATTACCGTAACCACTTCCGGTAATCCGACTACTACTTTATCTTTCATAAAGAGAAATGCTCTTGTTCTTGAAGGTGAAGGAGAAGTAACTTTTGAAATCAAAATAAACTTCCCTTCTTCTGCAAAATCAACAAATGCAGAATTGGTTCTGGTAAAAGGTAATGCAGCAAGTATCAGCAACTACACCACTAAATCAATTGAGTTTGCAGCCGGATCAGATGTAGCACAAAACCTTACATTTACTACAACAAATGATGAAAATCCTGAAGATCTGGAGTATCTTTCATTTGAAGTACGAAACATTTCAGGCGGTAATTCAGCCAAAGCAGGAGATGTTTCCAGACTTGACATCACTATTGTAGATGACGATCAGGATAAAAACAGCATCTACAGTTCAATAACTTCGTCAATGAAAGATGATGAACTTAAAACTCAGTTGTACAACACTGTTAAGGGACATACGGAATTTCCGTACACTTCAAGTTCAACTGATACCTGGGATATATTGAAAGAATCTGATCAGGATCAGACTGACACTACAAAGGTTCATCTTATTTATTCCGGCCTCCTTGTTGAAAAAGATGGTCATTCTGCAAACCAGTGGAACAGAGAACACGTTTGGGCAAAGAGTCACGGCGACTTTGGCACAACTGAAGGTGAAGGTACCGATTTACATAACCTGCGACCTGCTCATCCGTCTGTTAACTCTTCAAAAAGTAATCTCGATTTTGACTGGGGCGGTTCTTCACATTCAATTGCAACCGAATGTAAATATGACAGCGATTCCTGGGAACCAGGAGATGAAATGAAAGGTGATGTTGCAAGAATGATTTTTTATATGGCAACACGTTATGAAGGTGAAAATGGAGATCTCGATTTAGAAGCAACAGATAATATTTTTTCATCTCCAAACAAAGAACCTTTACACGGAAAGTTAACAACTCTTTTGGAATGGAACAGACAAGACCCGCCAAGTGCTTTTGAAATGAGAAGAAATGAAATTGTATACAAGTATCAGGGAAACAGAAATCCTTATATCGATAATTACTTATGGGCTGATAAAGTCTGGAGTGATTATGTAAGTATTAAAGAAGTTGAAGAAAATATACCGCAAGATTATTTTCTTGGCGATAACTATCCTAATCCTTTTAACCCGACATCCAGAATAGAATTTGCTATTCCTCAAAAAGAACGAGTTAAAGTATCTGTATACAATATACTTGGAGAATTAGTAAAAACTTTAGTTGACGACGAATTAGATTCAGGGACTTATGTTGTAGATTTTAATGCTGGAAATCTTAGTTCAGGAGTTTACATTTATAATATTCAGGCAGGTAGTTTTAACATGAGTAAAAAAATGTTATGTATTAAATAATATTTTATTCAGTTTATAAATAAGCTTCCGGAATTCTTTAAGAGTTTCGGAAGTTTTTTTTTATCCCATTATCTCCCCTCTTCTCAAAATAGAATTTATTCCGTCAATTCCATATATTACTTTTTACAAACTAATTTTTCATTACTGATTCTGTCAGTAATTTTTGTCATGCAATTAGGGAAAAGGTAAATTAAATGGAAGAAGTATTTGTTAAAGATGCACCAGCTGCAATTGGTCCATATTGTCACGCAATGAAAGCAGGTAATTTATTATTCTGTTCAGGACAAACACCTCTTGATCCTGAAACAATGCAGCTTGTAGGAGAAAACATTGAAGAACAGACTCACCGTGTGTTGAGCAACTTATCAATAGTTTTAGCTAAAAAAGGTTTAACTCTTAAAGATATCGTTAAAACTACAGTCTACCTGAAAGATATGAATGATTTTGAAGGGATGAACAAAGTATACGCCGAGAGATTTGATGGACATAAACCATCGCGAACAACAATATCAATAAAGCAGAACCCGTTAGATGCGTTAGTGGAAATTGAGTGTATTGCCGAGTTAAAAGACTAGCTTATATTAAACAAAAACCGAATAATGAAAGAAGAAATAGTAAAACATATAGAAGCAATTTCACCTGCGAAGAAAACCAAATCGGAAAGAGAAAAAGGGTTTCAATTTCTTCGCTCTGTTGAAGTAAATGAGTTGCAGGAATTTATCCCGAATTTAATTGAATATTTGCAATCAAAAAACTCTTTCAGTAAATATGCTTCATTGTATTTACTGCGCGATATAATTTTACAAAACAACAAAGATGTTTACATTAATGTTAAAAATATTCTCTTTGCACAGTTACTATTTGATAAACCAATGATAATTATGCACACAGCTTTGGTTTTAGGTGAAATTGCCGGAAAATATTCTGAAGAATCTGAAGAGATAACAGAAGAATTATTATCTCTGGAAAATAAAAGTAAACTACCTCAAAAAGATCTGGTTATGGGGTATATAATTGAAGCATTTGGTTGCTATTATAAGACTTATATAAAGCAATCAGATATGATAGAATTTATAGAACGTCATACAAAAAGTGGAAGTCCTAAAACAAAAAAACTGGCTAAAGAGTTTTTAGAATCTGCTTAGAATAAATTTATTCAGGTTTACGCTTATTCACCTAAATATCTGTTAAAGAAAATAAGGGAGCGAAAATGACGGTATCATTAAAACAAGCAACCAGCGGTGAAGCTGAACTGATGAAGTCTTTAAGTGTTCAGGCGTTCACCAGTGATTTTGAAAAATATGGTTCCTTTCCTCCCGGAATCGAATCTTTTGAATGGCATAAAAATGAAATTGAAAAAGGACATTATTACAAAATAATAGATGACACAAAAGTTGCCGGTGGTATATGTGTTATTCCTTCGCTAAATGATGAAATTGAAATTAAGTATCTTTTTATTTCCGACTCTTTCCAAAATAAGGGAATTGGATCCGAAGTGATGTGTCTGATAGAAAAAATGTACACTGCCTTTAAGATCTGGAATTTAGTAACTCCGGGTGAAGCATACAGAAATCATCATTTTTATGAAAAACTGGGCTACAGAAAAGTTGGTGAGTTTCTGCCCGATCCTGAAAAGCCGTTTAAGTTGTTTGAATATAGAAAAGCTATGGAAAATTAATCAGGCAGGAAATGAATAAAAAAACAATATTTATAACTCTAGCAAATGTATCTGTTATTCTAGGTAGTTTAATCGGTTTCTGGTTTATAAAAGTTGGTATCGGGATGGGTCGCGAAACCCAAGTAGACGGCGATGCAATTATGGGGACTTTAATAATAGCCGCATCATTTATTTTATGTTTGATATTTACTGTTGTAGCAGGAATAAGAAAAGAAGGAAAATTCTTGAACTATTTACTCCCAATACTGTTTATTTGTTTTATCAGCGGTTATGTTTTTTACGTATTTACAACAATGCCAACTTAACATCAACTAAAACAAAAGGCCGTAAAATGAAGAACAAAAACATATATTACAAAAGTGCTGTCACTCTTTCAGTAATAACTCCGGTTCTGTTATTTTGGCTTATAGGGGCTGTAGGTATTCTTGGTGCTTCCGGCAATCCGGCTGATTTGATGTATATTGCAGTTGTTCTTGTGGAAATAGTTGGTGCTCTCATATGCAGACCCAAGCCTGCTAAGATGGTTAACTTTTTATTTGCTGCAGCCTTT